>JAYSCC010000014.1:0-17504 GCA_041915065.1 Zavarzinia sp. | reverse complement strand
GGCGATCTGCCGCGCGGCGATCGCCAGCGACTTGTGGGTCTTCACATGGGGGCGCAGCGCGACGCCCGCGCCCCGGGCGATCTCGGCCGCGCGGGCGAGATTGCGCTCCAGCACCGCGCCGTCGACCACGACGGCAGGCGTTTCCAGGGCGTCCAGAGCCATTGGCAAGGCCTCCAGTGAGAGAATTTTCTTTGCTGGCATACACTTTGAAAAAAATTCTCGCAAAAGAAAATTCGCGTTGACAAGGCCGGCGATCGGTCGCCGAATGAATTGCCTATTCGCGCGCCACCGCAGGTCGGCCGCACAACAAAGCAGCACCCAAAGGGGACAACCGATGAAGACCAAGTTCCTTACCGGCCTCATCGCCGTTGCATTGGCGAGCCTGTCCGGGGCGAGTGTTTCCGGCCCGGCCATGGCGGCAGGCATCCACCGGGGCGGCACGATCACCGTCGGCCGGCCGGACGAACCGCTGACCCTCGATCCCTTCATTCCTTCGGACAATGGCTCGATCTATGCGATCGCCCAGATCTGCGAGCCGCTGATCTCGGCCGATACCGACGGCACCGGCCTGGTGCCCGGCCTCGCCGAATCCTGGACCAAGAGCGACGACGGCCTGACCTATGTCTTCACCCTGCGCGAGGGCCTGAAATTCTCCGACGGCTCGCCGGTCACGGCCGAGGACGTTAAATTCTCGCTGAACAAGGTGATGGATCCGGCGGCGTCCTACGGCTTCGCCTTCGAGCCGGTCGCCACGGTCGACGTGGTCGACGCCCGCACCGTCAAGATCGTGCTGAAGCAGCCCTACACGCCGATCCTGTCGGCGCTGTCGCTGTTCTCCTCCTCGGTGGTCAAGAAGACCGCCTATGAGGCGAGCCCGGAAGCCTTCGGTTCGAAGCCGGTCTGCACCGGGCCCTTCATGGTCGGCTCCTACGAGCGCGGCAGCCAGCTCGTTCTCCTGCCCAATCCCTATTACTGGGCCAAGGGTGAGGACGGCAAGCCGCTGCCCTATGCCGAAAAAGTCGTGCTGCGTTACATGCCGGACAGCAATTCCCGCGTCCTCGGCCTGAAGAATGGCGACATCGACGCCGCCGTGGCGCTGCCGCTCAACCAGGCGGCCTCGGTCAAGGCGACCGAGGGTGTGTCGCTCGAGGTTTCGCCGTCCTACCGGCTCGACTATGTCTATCTGAACAACACCAAGAAGCCCCTCGACGACAAGCGGATCCGCCTCGCGCTCAATTACGCGACCAATCACGAAGCGCTGATGAAGGCGGTCTATTTCGGCTACGGCGAGCAGCCGAACAGCTTCATGCCCAAGGTCAACTATTGGTCGGCCGAGGTGAAGCCGATCCCCTACGACCTCGACAAGGCGACCGCCCTGGTCAAGGAGGCGGGCTATGACGGCACGCCGATCCAGCTCATGGTGGATACCGGCAATGCCGCCTCGCGCCAGACCGCGACCATCCTGCAATCGTCCTGGAAGAAGATCGGCCTCAACGTCGAGATCGTCGAATTCGACAACGGCACCGCCTTCGGCATGACCCAGAAGGGCGAATACCAGGCCTATGTCAGCTATATCACCAGCGACATCAACGATAGCGACGAACTGGCCACCCTGCAGGCCGACGGTACCGGCTCGACCAAGGGCTTCTTCTCGAACTACGATAATCCCGAGGTCAACAAACTGCTCTCCGAAGCCCGCACCGAGAGCGACAGCGCCAAGCGCGCCGCGCTCTACGCCAAGGTCCAGGACATCGTCTACAACGACGGTTACAGCGTACCGCTGAACTTCCTGCCCTATGTCAACGGCTACCGCGACGACCTCAAGAACTGGAAGAATATCACCGTCGGCTGGTGGTGGCTGAAGTCCATGTGGCTCGATAAGTGACGGCCAGCCGGGCGGGAAGATCCAGCCTCCCGCCCGGCCAGCCGCCGGATCCGCCCGTCCGCCGATCAGCCGTGTGAGCCCCATGAAGGCGTTGCGTTACATCCTCCTCAGGCTCCTCAACACCCTGCCGGTGTTGATCGGCGTCACCCTGTTCACCTTCCTGGCCATCCAATTCGTGCCGGGCGATCCCGTCCGCATCATGACCCACGGCCATCTCGGCGACGCCGAGGTCGAGGCGATCTATGAACGCCTGGGCATGAACCGGCCGCTGGTCGTGCAATACGGCAGTTTCCTGCTCAATGCCGCGACCGGCGACCTCGGCGAGAGCATCGTCCAGAACGCGCCGGTGGCCGATCTGGTGGCCGAGAAGATCGCCCCCACCCTGTGGCTGCTCGGCATGGGCACCCTGCTTTCGGTGTTGATCGCCCTGCCGCTCTCACTGCTGGCGGCGGCCCGGCCCGACCGCGCCTTCGACCATGCGATCCGCGCCGCCGGCATGATTGGCTTCGCCATGCCGCCCTTCTGGATCGGCCTCTTGCTCATCGTCACCTTCGGCCTCGGCCTCGGCTGGCTGCCGATCTCGGGCTTCGGCACCGGCTTCGGCGGCCATGCCGTGCATATGATCCTGCCCGGTCTCACCATCGCCTTCTTCCTGGCGCCGATCCTGATGCAGTCGCTGCGCGCCTCGCTGCTCGACGCCCTGGCGGCCGACCATATCGAAGTGGCGCGGGCGCGCGGCATCCCGGAATGGTGGATCTATCTGAAACATGCCCTGCGCAACGCCCTGCTGCCTACGCTGACCGTCCTCGCCGTCAATGTGAGCTGGCTGGTCAGCGGTGCCGTGGTGGTCGAATCCGTCTTCGCGCTGCCCGGCCTCGGCTCCTTGTTGGTGCGCTCGGTCGGTTACCGCGACTATCCGCTGATCCAGGGGCTGGCGCTGGTCTTCGCCGTGATCGTGGTGGCGATCAACCTGATCGCCGACCTCTCCTACGGCCTGGTCGATCGCCGGGTCTTGAGGAAATTGCCATGAGCGCCGTCGTCGCGAGCGAGGAGGGGGCGGGGCCCGGCCTCGGGCGCCGGCTCGCCGGGGAAGTTGCGTCCTGGAGCGTCACGCTGAAGCTCGGCACCCTGCTGCTCGGCCTGATCGCCGCCGCCGCCCTGCTGGCGCCTTGGCTCGCCCCCTTCGATCCCGAGGCGCAGGATTACGACGCCATCCTGTTGCCGCCGGACGGTGCCCATCTGTTCGGCACCGACAACCTGGGGCGCGACATCTTCTCGCGCGTGCTCTATGCGGCGCGGCTCGACCTCGCGGCCGGCTTGGTCATGACCTTCGTGCCCATGGTCTACGGCGTGCTGATCGGGGCTTACGCCGGCTATCGCGGCGGCCGGGTCGACGCCGTGGTCGGCGGCATCGCCAATGTCGCGATCGCCTTTCCCTTCCTGGTCATGATCGTCGTCGTCGTGGCGGTGATCGGGCCGGGGATCGACGCCATCTATCTCTCGGTCTTCCTGCTCGCCTGGACCATGTATGCCCGCCTGGCGCGGGCCGACATGATGGTGGAACGGGCCAAGGACTACATGCTGGCGGCCCGTGTGCTGGGTTTCTCGACCGCCCGGATCGTGCTGCGCCATGGCCTGCCCAATGTGATCGGCTCGTCGCTGGTCTTCGCCATGTCGGATTTCATTCTCAACATCCTGCTGTTGTCCGGCCTCAGCTTCATCGGCCTCGGCATCCAGCCGCCGACCCCGGAATGGGGCGCCATGATCGCCGAGGGCAAGGATTTCATCCTCGAAGCCTGGTGGATCTGCACCATGCCCGGCCTCGTCGTGGTGCTGACCGGGACCGCCCTGAGCCTGATCGGCGACGGCCTGGCCCGCCGCTTCAGCGATCGCCACGGAGGCCCGGCATGACGGCGCCCATCCCCCTTCTCCCCGCCCCCCTGCTCGAAGTCGAGGATCTGAGCGTCGTCTTCCGCACCCGAAGCGGTCCCGTGCTCGCCAACGACGGCGTTTCCCTGAGCCTTGGCGCGGGCGAGACGCTCGGCATCGTAGGCGAGAGCGGCAGCGGCAAATCGGTCTTCTGCCGTGCCGTGCTCGGCCTCGCCAAGGGCGAGGTGCGGGCCCGCCGCCTGGCCTTCGACGGGCGCGACATCGCCGCCATGTCGGCGCCGGAGAAGCGTAACCTGCGTGGTCGCGGCATCGCCATGGTGTTCCAGAGCCCGATGAGCAGCCTGGATCCGGTCTGGACCATCGGCGACCAACTGATCGAGACGGTCCGCCATCACAAGGGGCTCGACCGTGCTGCCGCCCGCCGGGCCGCGGTCGCCCTGCTCGACCGGGTCGGCATTCCGGCTGCGGCGCGCCGGCTGGACGATTATCCGCACCAATGGTCGGGCGGCATGTTGCAGCGGGCGGTGATCGCCCTCGCCCTGGCCGGCGAGCCCCGCCTGATGCTGGCCGACGAGCCGACCACGGCGCTCGACGTTACCATCCAGGACCAGATCCTGGCCCTGTTGACCGCGCTCCAGCGCGAGACCGGCATGGCTCTGATCCTGGTCTCCCACGACCTCGGCGTGATCGCCGAAACGGTCGACCGGGTGGCCGTCATGTATGCCGGGCGGATCGTCGAGACGGCATCGGTGCGAAGCCTGTTCGAACACCCCGGCCATCCCTATACGGTCGGCCTGCTGGGCTCGATGGTCGGCGCGGTCGGACCGGGCGAGAGGCTGCGGCCGATCCCCGGCCAGCCGCCGGATCTGCACCGCCTGGGTTCGGGTTGCGCCTTCGCGCCGCGCTGCGCCCGTGCCACCGACGATTGCCGCCGGGCGGTGCCCCGCCTCGACCCCGCCGCCGCCCATGATGCCGCCTGCCTGTTCCCGATGGAGGTCGCGCCATGACCGGTCCCGTCCCGCCGGCACCGGCCCGGCTCGCCGTCGAGGGGCTGAGCGTCGAATTCGGCGGCGGTACCGGGTGGAGCCGCCTGGGCGGCCGCCGCGCCCCCGTCGTCCGTGCCGTCGACGACGTCAGTTTCGCGATCGCACCGGGCGAGACCCTCGGCCTGGTCGGCGAGAGCGGCTCGGGCAAGACCACGGTCGGGCGTGCCCTGGTCGGCCTCGTGCAGCCGACGGCGGGCCGCCTCAGCCTCGACGGCCAGGATCTTTCGGCCATCGGCCGGGCCGAGCGCCGCGCCCTGCCGCGGCGCATCCAGATGATGTTCCAGGACCCCTATGGTTCCTTGAATCCGCGCCTTTCCGTGCGGCGGACGCTGGCCGAAGTGCTGCGCTTCCACCGCATCGTTCCCGACGATGCCGTGGCTGGCGAAGTGCGCCGCCTGATGGATCTGGTCGGCCTGCCGGCCTCCCTGGCCGAGCGAATGCCGCGCCATCTGTCGGGCGGTCAGCGCCAGCGCGTCGGCCTCGCCCGGGCACTCGCCGTGCGGCCGTCGGTCCTGGTGCTGGACGAGCCGGTGGCGGCCCTCGACGTCTCGATCCAGGCCCAGGTCCTCAACCTCCTGCAGGACCTGCGCGAGACCCTCGACCTGACCATGCTCTTCATCGCCCATGAACTCGGCGTCGTCCGCTATGTCTCGGACAAGGTCGCCGTGATGTATCTGGGTGCGGTGATGGAAACCGGACCCGCGGCCGCGGTCTTCGCCCGGCCCGCCCACCCCTATACCCAGAGCCTGCTCGACGCCATGCCGCGGCTGGTGCCCGAAAAACGCTCCCGGCCGCCCGTCCTGGGCACCGAGGGCGTCACGGGGCCTTTGGGGGGCTGCCGCTTCCGGGCGCGCTGCCCGCGAGCCTCCGAGGCCTGTGCGGTGGCGCCGCCCCTGGCCCAACTGGCGCCGGGCCACGCCGTCGCCTGCCACCATCCCGCCGCCTGACCCGAGATCCGGAGATCCCACTATGTGCGACACTTTCGCAGCCTTCGGTCCCGCCACCGCCAAGGGCGGCGTGCTGCTCGCCAAGAATGCCGACACCGAAGTGAACGAAGCCCAACATCTGCTGCGGCTGCCGGCGCGGCGCTGGTCCGAAGGGGCGCTGGTCCATGTCACCCATCGCGTCATCCCGCAGCCGCGCGAGACCTTCGAGGTGGTGATCGACAAGTCGTTCTGGACCTACGGCGGCGAGATCGGCGTGAACGAGCATGGCGTCGCCATCGGCAACGAGGCGGTGTTCTCGAACCGGCCGGCGAGCGGCGACGGCGTCACCCTGATCGACCATCTGCGTCTGATGCTGGAACGCGCCCGCGACCGCCACGAAGCGGTGGCGGTGACCACCGGCCTGCTCGCCGCTTATGGCCAGGGCGGCAATTGCGAATTGCGCGGCAACGGCCATTACGAAGGCTCCTTCCTGATCGCCGACCGTACCGGGGCGGTGGTGCTGGAAACCGCCGGCAGCGACTGGGCGACCCGGGAAGTCGACGGTTTCGCCTCGATCTCCAACGCCTATACGATCCACGACGATTGGACCGCGACCTCGCTCGACAAGGGCGGGGCGCGGGTCGATTTCGCCGCCACGGTCGGCGATCCCGAACCCTCCATCGCCTGTGGTGCGCCGGAACGGCGCCGGGCCTCGCATGATTTCCTGGCCCGGCACCGGGGTTCGATCGACGTCCGCACCATGGCCGATCTCCTCCGCTATACCGGCGACGCGCCGGATTACCACCCGGCCGATGGCGCGCGGGCGACCCGCGTCTGCATGCATGCCGGCCCGGTCGAGGCCCGCTTCTGGCAGGCCACCGGCTCGATGATTTCGGACGTCCGGGGCGGCTCCTCGGTCGTCTGGGCGACCGGGACTTCGGGGCCGGACTGCTCGGTCTTCAAGCCCGTCTTCTTCGGCGTCGACCTGCCGGATCTCGGGCCGATGCCGCGCGAATACGACACACCCGGCACTTATTGGTGGCGCCACGAACGGCTGCACCGCCGTGTCATGGCCGACTACCGGGCCGTCATCGCCGACCTGCGGCCGGAGATCGAGGGGCTGGAGGACGGCTTCTTCGCCCAGGCGGAGACGGTGCGGAACGGCAACTTGGCCGAGAAGGCCGAATTCGTGGCCCATTGCTGGCGCGAGGCCGACGCCTTGGAAGCACGCTGGCTTGCCCGGCTCGAAAACCGTCCCTATCACTGTGCCCAGGCCGATTATGGTGCCATGTGGCGCCGCTTCAACAGCGCGGCTTCCCTGGAGCTTACGTGATGGTACAGGAACGACCTGCCCCGAACGCCCCGCCGGCCGAGCTGCCGGAGGTCCAGCCCGACATGACCGCCACCTATCTGGGCGAGCGGCTGCGTGCGCTCCGCAAGGAAATGGGCTGGACCCTGCAGGATCTGGCGCGGCGTTCCGGCGTCTCGCTCTCGACCCTGTCGAAGATCGAGAATGTCCAGGTCGCCCCGACCTTCGATACGCTGGTCAAGGCGGCGCGCGGCCTCGGCATCAGTTTCGAGACCCTGATCGCTCAGCCGGCGGCCGAACCCGCTTCGAACGCGAAACGCGCGGGCGGCCGGCTGATGGTCACGCGGGCGGGCGATGCCGTCGGTTTCTCGACCCCCATGTACGAGTACCGGGTGCATGCCAACGGCCTGAAGCGCAAGCATATGACGCCGCTGATCATGGCCGTGAAAGCCCGCACGCCGGAGGATGTGACCGGCTGGAGCAGCCACGAGGGCGAGGAACTCATCCTGGTCCTCAAGGGCCGCATCGAACTGCATTCGGAATTCTACGGGCCGGTGGTGCTGGAACAGGGCGACAGCGCCTATATCGACAGCGACATGGCCCATATGTTCCTCAATGTCGGCGAGGGCGAGGCCCTGATGGCCTCGATCTGCTACTCCGACGCGATCGACGGGCCGGGCGTGATGGCCCAGGTGCCGAGCCCTGAAACCGCCGAATCCTGATCCCCGAAAAGCCGAACTGCCGAGGCCGTCATGTCCACCGTCAATGCTTCAGCTCTCGACCGCGCCATCGCCGCCCTGCCGCGGCTCTATCCGGGGCCGGGCGGCGCCGTCGCAGTGGTCAAGGACGGCGTGCCGATCGTCCGCCACACCTGGGGTTTCGCCAATCTGGAGAGCCGCGCGCCCTATAGCCCCGCCACCCTGGCACCGATCTGTTCGATCACCAAGCAGTTCACCTGTGCGGCGCTGCTCAGCGTGGCGCCCGATCCGGCTGCCCTCGACGGCGCCGTGGCGGCACTGGTCCCGGTGCTGGAAGGCACGAAGCCGACCACCCTCGACCTCGCCAACAACCAGTCGGGGCTGCGCGACTATTGGGCGCTCACCGTGCTGTGCGGCGCCAAGCCCGAAGACGATTTCCGCCCGGTCGACGCGCGCCGCCTGATTGCCGCCAACCGCAGCCTGCATTTCGCGCCGGGCACCGCCTATTCCTATTCGAACGGCAATTTCCGCATGCTGGCGCTCGCGGTCGAAGAGGCGGCGGGCCGTGATTTCGGCGAGCTCCTGACCGAGCGGGTGGTCCGCCCGGCGGGCATGGAGAGCGCTGTCTTCGTGACCGAGACCGGCGCCCTGCCCGGTGGCGCCATCGGTTACGAGGGCACGCTGGCCAGTGGCTGGCGGCCGGGCATCAACCGTCTCCACTGGTCGGGCGATGCCGGCCTGTGCGCCTCGCTCGACGATATGATCGCCTGGGAATGCTTCATCGACCGCACCCGGGACGATGCCGACGGGCTCTATCGCCGCCTGTCCGGCCCGGTGACCTTCCGAAGTGGCGCCCCGGCCGCCTATGGCCTCGGCCTCGCCCGCCGGAACCGCTGGGGCCGCGCGATGAGCGGCCACGGCGGCGCCATTCGCGGCTGGCGCCTGCAGCGCTTCTGGGTGCCGTCCGAACGGCTCTCGGTCGACATCGCCTTCAACCACGAGAGCGACAGCCATGGCGCCGCCATGTATGTGCTGGCCGCAGCCCTCGGCGAGAGCGATGCGCCGGGGCCGTCCGATGCCGCCGCGGCCGCCGGCTTCGCCGGGACCTGGATCGATCGGGCGAACGGACTGCTGCTCGATGTCGTGGTCGGCGCCGACGGCACTCTGTCGGCGAGCTATGACGGCGGTCCCGAAGTCCTCGCCGTCGGCGCCGACGGGATCGCCCGCGGCCTCGACATGAGCCTGGCGGTCGAAGGCGCGGCCTTGCGCATCACCCGCCCGGGCGATGCCATCGACAGCCTGGCAGAGCCCGCCGGTACCGCCCCGGCCGCGGATATCGCCGGCCGCTATCGCTGCGCCGAACTGGGCGCCGAATTCGAGGTGGTGAATGCCGGCGGCAGTTGGTTCGGCGGATTCCGCGGCATGCTCGGCAGCGGTCCCCTGATGCCGATGAGCCCGGCCGGCGGCGATCTGTGGCGTCTCACCTGCCACCGTTCCCTGGACGCCCCGGCCCCCGGCGACTGGACGGTCCAGGTCCGGCGCGGGGCCGGTGGCGCGGTCGCCGGGCTCACCATCGGGTGCTGGCTCGCCCGGAACGTCACCTTCGAGCGCGTCGAGGCCTGACGAGGAAGCCCCGGCGCCGGCTAGCCCTGCCGGCGCTGGTCGACCACGCGCTTGGCCTTGCCGGCCGAGCGTTCGATTTCGCCGCAACCCTTCAGGTCGACGCCGACCGAGATTCCGACATGGGTCTTCACGGCGTGGCGGAAGGCGGAAATCACGCCCGTCAGGTCGGCGGCCGAGGCATCGCGTGGTTCGACCAGCACGGTCATCTCGTCGAGCGGGCCGCGCTTGGTCAGGACGATCTGGTAATGCGGCGAGAGTTGGCCATGGCCGAGCAGGATCTCCTCGATCTGGGACGGGAAGACGTTCACGCCGCGGATGATCATCATGTCGTCCGAGCGCCCCAGGATCTTCTCGATCCGTCGCATCGAGCGGGCGGTGCCGGGCAGCAGGCGGGTCAGATCCTTGGTCCGGTAGCGGATCGCCGGCATGCCTTCCTTGGTGAGCGAGGTCAGCACCAACTCGCCCGGCTGGCCGTCGGGCAGCACGGCCCCGGTCACGGGATCGACGATCTCCGGATAGAAATGGTCTTCCCAGATGTGGATGCCGTCCTTGGTCTCGACGCATTCGCTGCCGACGCCGGGGCCGATGATCTCGGACAGGCCGTAGATGTCGACGGCGTCGAGGGCGGCTTCGGCCTGGAGCTGGACGCGCATTTCCTCGGTCCAGGGCTCGGCGCCGAAGATGCCGAGGCGCAGGCTGGTGTCGCGTGGGTCTTCGCCCCGGTGGCGCATCTCTTCGATCAGCGCCAGCATGTAGCTGGGCGTCACCATGATGATGTCGGGCTGGAAATCGCGGATGAGCTGGATCTGCTTCTCGGTCTGGCCGCCCGACATGGGGACCACGGTGCAGCCCAGCCGCTCCGCCCCATAGTGCGCGCCCATGCCGCCGGTGAACAGGCCGTAGCCGTAGGCGATATGCACGATGTCGCCGGGACGGCCGCCGCCGGCATGGATCGAGCGGGCGACGCAGTCGGCCCAGGTCGAGATGTCGCCCGCGGTATAGCCGACCACGGTGGGCCGCCCGGTCGTCCCGCTCGAGGCATGGACGCGGACGATCTGCTCGCGCGGGACGGCGAACAGGCCGAAGGGATAGTTCTGGCGATAGGTTTCCTTCGTCGCGAAGGGAAAGCGGGCGAGGTCGGACAGCGACACCAGGTCGTCCGGATGCACGCCCGCCTCGTCGAAGGCCCGGCGGTAGTGCGGCACATTATGATAGGCCTGCGCCAGCGACCAGCGCAGGCGCTTCAATTGCAGGGCCTCGATCTCGTCGCGGCTGGCATTCTCGATCGGATGCAGCCCCACCCCTTCGGATGGCGCGGCACGCGTCTGCGTCAACATGGAAATCCCTCCCGTTCGCCTTTTGGGCCGCGGTCCGGATCAGCGGCGCGTCCGATACCCCGCGCGCCGACTTCCAGAGCCTGCATCCTTGCCTGATTAATTAACCGATCGCCCGGTCACTTTAAAGTGGAGAAATTCGAAATTGCGAATCGAAGCGTGCCGATTGCTCCCGACTTGGTCGAATCCTTCCTGTCCGCTGCTCCCTGGAATTAGTTGACCGACCGACCGGTTTTTTTTAATGTCGCTCCGCCGGGCCATCCGCCCGGCTGCCTGCAACCACAGAGAACATCCGCTTCGGCGCAGCGGGGGGAAACGATGAGCAACGAACTCGAAGGCGCCTATGCCGCCTTCCGGCAGGAACTGGCGCAGCGCTCCGATCCGGACTGCGCATTCGACAATTTCATCGACGGCAAGCCCGCGCCGTCGACCGGTGACCGCCGGCTCCAGGTCATCAATCCGGCCCGCAACGCGCCTTTCGCCACGGTGCCGGATTCGACCGATGCCGATGTCGACGCCGCCGTGCGCGCCGCCGCCGCCCAGCTCGAGGGGGCGTGGAGCGCGCTCTCCGGCGCCGAACGGGGCCGCCTCATGCTCCGCCTCGCCGACCTGATCGAACGCGACAAGGCCCTGATCGGCAAGATGGATGCGATCAGCATCGGCCGCCCGGTGGTCGAAACCCAGATCCTCGACCTGCCCAATGCGCTCGACACCCTGCGCTATTTCGCCGGCTGGGCGGACAAGATCGCCGGTGCCGCGATTCCGACCGGCGGCTATTTCGGCCGCCCGACCCATTCCTATACGCGGCGCGAGCCGGTCGGCGTGGTCGGTGCCATCGTGCCCTGGAACACGCCCTTCATGATCACCATGTGGAAGCTCGCCCCCGCCCTGGCGGCCGGCTGCACCCTGGTGCTGAAACCATCCGAGGAAACCCCGCTCTCCGCCCTGCATCTGGCGGCCCTCGCCATGGAAGCGGGTTTCCCGGCGGGTGTCCTCAACGTCGTGACCGGCCGGGGCGAAAGCGCCGGGGCCGCCCTGGTGCGCCATCCGGCGGTCGCCAAGATCACCTTCACCGGCGGGCCGGAGGCCGGCCGTGCCATCGGTCGCAGCGCCGCCGATACCTTCAAGCGCCTGTCGCTCGAACTGGGCGGCAAGTCGCCCCAGATCGTCTTCCCCGATGCCGATCTCGAGGCGGCGATCCGCGGCCTCGCCATGGGCCTGTTCTTCAACCAGGGCGAAGTCTGCGCCGCCGGCTCGCGCATCCTCGTGCACCGCTCGATCGCCGAGAAGGTGGCGGGTGCCCTGGCCGGGGCGGCCGGCGCCGTCCGTCTGGGCGATCCGCTCGACCCCGAGACCCAGATGGGCGCCCTCGCCAGCAAGGCGCAGTTCGACCGCGTTTCCGGCTATATCGAGATCGCCAAGGCGGAAAAGGCGGAACTGCTGGCCGGCGGCACGGTCGACGACAGCAAGGGGTTCTTCGTCCGCCCGACGGTGTTTCTCGGCCGTAACGACATGCGTATCGCGCAGGAGGAGGTCTTCGGCCCGGTCGGCATCGTCATCCCCTTCGACGACGAGGAGGATGCGCTGCGCATCGCCAATGATTCGAGCTATGGCCTGGCCGCCGTGGTCTGGACCTCGGACGTCGCGCGCAGCCACCGCATGGCGGCGCGGCTTCGCGCCGGCTCGGTCTGGGTCAACGGCTGGGCCGCGATCGACGCGCGCCTGCCCTGGGGCGGTGTCAAGCTGAGTGGCGCCGGGCGCGAGAACGGCGCCGGCGCGCTCGATGCCTATACCGAGACCAAGACCGTCACCGTGGTGCTCTGACGCCGGCGGGCATCGGCGTGCCGCGCCGGTGCCCCGCCGCTCAGAACCGGCCGGCGCCGTCCTGGCGCAGCGCCTCGATCAGGAAATCGATGAAGCAGCGCGCCCGCAAGGTCAGGAAGCGGGTCTGCGGATAGACCACGTTGATCGGCAGCGGGATCGGATAATAATCGCCCAGCAGGGGCCTGAGCAGGCCGGCCCGGATCGGCCCCTCCGCCATCCAGTCGGGCACCGCCGCGATGCCCAGGCCGCGCAGGCAGAGGTCGAAGATGGCGTCGAGGTCGTTGCTGCGCACCGAGCCCGAAATCTCGGCGACTTGGCGGCCATGTTCCGATTCGAATTCCCAGCGCCCGGGCGACTTCATCCCGGTGTAAAGCAGCACGTTCCACCGCGCGAGGTCGGATGGCGTCTCCGGTGCGGCCCGGCCATCGAACAGGGTGGGCGCGCCGACCACCACGAGTTCGGTCAGGCCGAGGGAGCGCGCGATCATGCTGCTGGACGGCAGGTTGCCCGCCCGGATCGCCAGCTCGAAGCCCTCTTCCACCAGGTCGGTCACCCGGTCGGTCAGTACGACGTCGAGCATGACTTCGGGGTAGTGCTTCAGGAAATCCGGGATCTTCGGCATGATGCGCGTCCGGCCGAAGGCGGTCGGCGCGGTCAGCCGGAGCAGGCCGCGCGGCACCGCGTCCGGCCGCGGGGCGCCGGCCTTGATCGTATCCAGCGCGTCGAGCAACTGGCGCACGTGCTCGTGCAGTTGCAGGGCTTCGGCGGTCGGATTCAGGCGCCGGGTGGTGCGGGCGAAGAGCTGGACGCCCAGGCTGTCCTCCAGCGTGGCGATCTGCTTGCTGACGGTCGATTGAGATGTGCCGAGTTCCCGGCCCACGGCCGAAAAACTGCCCACTTCGAGGGCACGGACGAATGCTTTGAGAACCTGCAGCCCATCCATGCCGATATATTCTCCATTGGAATATATAATAATCTATATGGGGCGGTTCCGATTGAATAGCCATCCGGTAAATTAACAACAACAAATGGCTCCAATCAGGGGGGAAACATGACTGGCAAACGCATCGGGATCATCGGCGCCGGCACCGCGGGGCTGCATCTGGCCCTCTATCTCCAGAAGCACGGCGTCAAGACGACGATCTTCACCGATCGCAGGGCCGACGAATACAAGGGCATGCGCCTTCTCAACACCGTCGCCCATCATGGCCTCACCGTCCAACGCGAGGACGAGTTGGGCGTCAACTTCTGGCCGTCGGAGACCAACGGCTATTTCGGCCATTACTATTACGTCGGCACTCCGGAACCCCTGAAGTTCTTCGGTGCCCTGGAGATCCCGAGCCGGGCCGTCGACTACCGCATCTATCAGCCGAAGCTGATGGAGGAATATGTGAGGCGCGGCGGCGACCTCCGCGTCACCGAGATCCGCCACGGTGACATCACAGGTCTCAGCGAGAAATACGACCTCCTGGTGGTGTGCACGGGCAAGGGCCCGTTCGGCCAGATGTTCCAGCACCAGCCGGCCCATTCGCCCTTCACCCAGCCCCAGCGCGCCCTCTGCGTCGGCCTGTTCAAGGGCATCCGCGAGCCTGAAACGCGGGCGGTCACCATGTATTTCTCGCCCGGCGCCGGCGAGATGATCGAGATCCCGACCGTCTCCTTCGGCGGCATGGTCGCGGCGCTGGTGATCGAGAACCATATCGGCGGCGACCTCGAGATCCTGGCCAAGACCAAATACGAGGACGATCCCCGCGCCTTCCTCGACCTCCTGCTCGCCAAGCTGCAGCAGCACTACCCGACCTGCGCCGAGCGGATCGACGAGAAGGAATTCGACCTCGCCAACGGCCCGCTGGACATTCTCCAGGGCGGCGTCACGCCGACGGTGCGGAATTCCCACGTCTTGCTCGACAACGGCAAATATGCGCTCGCCCTGGGCGACGTCCACGCCGTCGTCGACCCGGTGCTCGGCCAGGGCGCCAACATGGCATCCTACGCCGCCTTCAAGCTGGCCGAGCAGATCCTGGCCAACGACGTCTTCGACGAGCGCTTCGTCGAACATGTCGACCTCGCCCGCCAGGACCGCGTCCTGGGGGCCACGCGCTGGACCAATTTCATGCTGCGCAACCTCCAGGCCGGCACGCCCGAACTGCTCCAATATATCGGCGCGATCAGCCAGAGCCGGCCGCTGGCCGACCTCTTCACCACCAATTTCAACTATCCCGAACGGCAGTGGGACTGTTTCGCCAGCGCCGAGCGCATGCGCGCCTGGTGCGACGCCAACAATCCCGCCAAGGCTTCTGCGGCGGCTTGAGGCGGAGGATGGCCATGCACAAGCTGCTGGTTCTCTACCCGGCGCCGGCCGATCCCGACGCCTTCATGGCCTATTACGAGGCGCATCACCTGCCCCTGGCCCGGCGCCTGCCGGGCCTTCGGGCGGAACGTCACGTCAGGCCCGCCATGCTGTCGCCGGGTGATGCCGTGTTCCTGATCTGGGAAGGCGTCTTCGACGACCGCCAGGCCATGGCCGCGGCCCTGAAGTCGGAGGCCGGCCGCGCGGTCGCCGGTGACGTTCCCAATTACTCGCCGGCCGGGGCGACGATGCTGCATTTCCCGCTCGAAGGAGATGGACCATGACCACCGCCGACGTCGTGCAGGGGGATGCGGCGGGCGCCGACCCTGGCCACTTCCGCAAGACCGTGTCGAATTTCGCGACCGGGGTCGCCATCGTCTCCTGCGTCGACGAGGGCGACCAGTCGCCCCACGGCATGACCATCAGCAGCTTCACCTCGATCAGCCTGGCGCCGCCGACCGTGCTCATTTCGATCAAGGCGGGGCGCATGCACCGGCTGATCAGCAAGGAGGGCTGGTTCGGGGTCAGCGTGCTGGGCGAAGGGCAGCGGCAGCATTCGCAATATTTCGCCGGCGACCGGGGGCCGGAGGTGCCGGGCTTCGCCCTGCGCAACCGCATCCCGACCTTGAAGGACTGCCTCGCCTGGTTCGAATGTGCGGTTACCAGTCGCATCCAGGTGCACGATCACACCCTGTTCGTCGCCAGGGTCATGTTCTGCGACAGCGTCGGCGGACCGCCGCTGCTCTTCTTCTCCAGCCGCTATTCGGCCGTGCAATCCCTGCCATCGCAGGGCTGAACCAAGATCAACGAAACCAGAGGGAGGAACAAACATGTCTCAAGCGGATGCAACCATCGGGATCCCGGCGCGCGACGAGCGCGCAGGCACCGACCGCAGCGCCGCGAAGGCGGGCTTCGCCTTCAACCGGATGCAGAAGGTCATGGTCGCCCACGGCGTTTTGCTGATGTTCTTCGCCCTGCTCGCTGGCCTCGGCCTCTGGGTCAAGCTGGTCGGCGGCTTCGAGTTCATCCCGGGCACCATCACCGCCTTCGACATCCCCGGCACGGCCGACGGCTGGGCCAAGGCCCATCGCGGCACGCCGATGAATGCCCTTATGGTGATGGCCTTCGCGCTGGTGCTGCCCTGGCTCGGCTTTTCGAAGAAGGCGCAGGCCTGGATCGCCGTCATCGTCGTGGGCGCCGGCTGGGCCAATACCGGCTTCTACTATTTCGCCAATTTCTCGGACAACCGCGGCCTCACCTTCGGCGCCAACAGCTTCGGCCCCGGCAGCCTGTCCAGCTTCCTCGCCCTCTTCCCGGCCTATGTCTTCGGCGTCGCCAGCATGGCGGCGACCCTCTACATGGCCTGGAAAATCCTTCGGTCGAAAGACTGAACCCCGGAGCGCAAGCTCTCCTCCACCTTGGCCCGGCTCGCGCCGGGCCATTTTTTGTCAGAGAGCTGCCAGGGCGCCTGGCCGGTAGAGATCGTCGCCGCTCTCGTCCGCGATATGGGACAGAACGCGTGTCACGAAGCCGATGCCGAGGCGCCGCGCCAGGGCGAGGGGGCCTTCGGGGTAATTCGTGCCGTAGCGAAGCGCGAGGTCGACGTCGTCGGCCGCCGCGACACCATCCGCCACCGCATCGGCCGCCGCATTGGCGAGCTGCGCCCAGATCCGGAGGGCGAGCAACCCGGGCCGGTCGGGCAGGCGGACCGCGTCCTTGCCGCAAGCCTGGGCGAGGCCAGCCGCCTTGGCCACCATTGCCGGCGTCACCGCGGGCGAGCCGGCGAAGGCGAGCAGCGGTGCCCCGGCGAAATCCAGGCAGAGGTCGAACAGTATGACAGGCCGGCCCAGTGCCGCCTCGAGCGTCGCCGCCCGCCGCCCGTCCCCGAGCAGGAGGAGGGTGCCGTCGACCTCGAAACTATCAGCCGGCAGCGCCGCCTCGACAGCGGCCCCGGCGCCCAGGGCAGCGGTCAGGAGCGGGGGGCCGCGGCGCAGGGTGGCGATGGCATCCGCTGCCAGCAGGTCGAGGGCGGGCTTCGGCGCCCCGTCGTCATAGATGCCGCGCCCGGCCTTCCGGCCCAGCGCGCCCTGTTCGACCAGGCGCGCCTGCAAGGGCTGGGGGCGGAACCGGGTCTTGCCGCCGTAAGCCGCGAAGACGCCGCTGGCGGCCGCGTAATTCACGTCGTGGCCGATCATGTCGGCGAGCGCCAGGGGGCCGAGCCTGAAGCCGCCGCAATCCTGCAGCACCCGGTCGATCGTCACGGCGTCGATCCCGCCTTCGTCGAGCGCCAGGAAGCCTTCGGCATAGAAAGGGCGGGCGACCCCGTTGACGATGAAACCCGGCACGTCGCGCACCGCGACCGCGACCTTGCCCCAGCCGGTTACCAGGGCCGACAGCCAATCGGCCACCGTGGCCGCCGTGCGCTCACCCCGGATCACCTCGACCAGCTTCATGGCGGGCACCGGGTTGAAGAAATGAAGCCCGGCGAAACGTTCCGGCCGGCGCAGACCCTGGCCCAAGGCGGAGACGGAGAGCGAGGAGGTATTGGTGGCCAGGATGCAGTCCGGCCCGACCACGGCTTCCAGCGCGGCGAAGACCGCCCGCTTCGCCGCCATGTCC
>JAYSCC010000013.1:10921-17552 GCA_041915065.1 Zavarzinia sp. | reverse complement strand
GCGGGTGTGTCGCGTGGCGGAGGTGGTATGGACAACAATGAGATCGTCACCATCGACGTCGAAGATTTCGTCGAGGATTTCACCCATTGTTTCACCGGCGAATGCCGGGTGAACGTGTTGCCCATCCTGTTCCGGATCAGCCAGATCATCACGGAGAAGGGGGACCTCGCCCAGACCCTCGCCCTCATCCTGAAGGTGATGCAGGACTATCTGCACATCCGCCGCGGCATCGTCACTCTCTATGACCGCGGTTCGGAGACGATCTTCATCCATGAGAGCTTCGGCCTCTCCGACGAACAGAAGGCGCGCGGCATCTATTCCCCCGGCGAAGGCGTAACCGGCAAGGTGGTGGAGAGCGGCAAGGCCATCATCGTGCCGCAGATCCGCGACGATCAGAGTTTCCTCGACCGCACCAAGGCGCACCGGGACGGCAGCGGGATGAAGGCGTCCTTCTTCTGCGTGCCGATCATCCATGCCCACAAGGTGCTGGGCACCATCGGGGCGGAGCGCGTCTATCACAACCGACGCCTGCTCAAGCAGGACGTCGAGGTGCTGGCGACCGTCGCTTCCATGGTGGCGCCGGCGGTCGAGCTGTATCTGACCGAGAATTTCGACAAGGTCCGGCTGGAGAACGAAAACCGGCGCCTGCAGAACGCCCTCAAACAGAAATTCCGTCCGACCAACATCATCGGCAATTCGAAGCCGATGCAGGAAGTCTACGAACTGATCCACCGCGTCGCCGCGACCAAGGCGACCGTGCTGATCCTGGGCGAAAGCGGGGTCGGCAAGGAACTGGTGGCCTCCGCCATCCACTACAACAGCCCGAGCGCGCAAGGCCCCTTCGTCAAGTTCAACTGCGCGGCTCTTCCGGAGAGCATCGTCGAGAGCGAGCTGTTCGGTCACGAGAAGGGCGCCTTCACCGGCGCCGTCGCCCAGCGCAAGGGCCGCTTCGAACTGGCCGACGGCGGCACCATTTTCCTCGACGAAGTGGGCGAACTCAGCCTGACCATGCAGGCCAAACTCCTGCGCATCCTCCAGGAAAAGACGTTCGAACG
Organism: Zavarzinia sp.; assembly: GCA_041915065.1. Lineage (GTDB taxonomy): Bacteria > Pseudomonadota > Alphaproteobacteria > Zavarziniales > Zavarziniaceae > Zavarzinia. The sequence continues at coordinate 16,497 of JAYSCC010000013.1, read as the reverse complement.
GGTCGGCGGTGTGCGCGAGGTGAAGGTCGACCTCCGCATCATCGCAGCCACCAACCGGAACCTGGCCGAGATGGTGGAAAAGGGTACCTTCCGCGAAGACCTGTTCTATCGCCTGCACGTCTTTCCCATCACCATCCCGCCGCTGCGTGACCGCGCCTCGGACGTGATCCTGCTGGCCGATCACTTCGTCGCCCATTTCTCGACCGACATGGGCAAGGAGGTGAAGCGGATCTCGACGCCCGCCCTCAACATGCTGATGGCCTACCATTGGCCCGGCAATGTGCGTGAGCTGGAGCATGTGATCGAACGCTCGGTGATTCTGTCGGACGATGGCGTCATCCACGGTTACAACCTGCCACCCTCGCTCCAGACCTCGGCCGAGACCGGCACGAGTTTCGGCTGCGGCCTCGAAGCCAAGCTCCAGGCGGTCGAATACGAGATGATCGTCGAGGCCCTGAAAACCCACCGCGGCAACACCACGGAAGCGGCCAAGGAACTGGGCCTGACCCGGCGCATCCTCGGCCTTCGCATGGAAAAGCACGCCATCCACTACAAGACCTTCCGTCGCGTCGACGCGGCCAAGTGAGGAGATTCCCATGACCGCGGCGATGACCGGCAACCAGCTCTTCCACCTGATCCTGGCCGACATCGCGATGGCAGCCGCGACCCGGACCCTCGATCCTTCCTTCAGGCCGGACCTCGTCGATTACACACCCGGCGGTTTCCGCGACCGCTGGTTGGCCCAGGCCCCGGAAGGTCTGCTGAAGCGCCAGGTGACGGCGATGGCGACCGCGGCCATGGGTTCGCTCAAGGATGCGCCGGCGGAACGCCTCGCAGTGCTTGCAAGCGATTACGGCATCCCGCTCGCCCCTGAAACGGCGGCCGCGATGGCCGACCATTTCACCGACAAACGGAATGCCGTACTGACCTATCGACGGTGAGGGATCACATCGGCGTGATGCCGTATTCCTGATAGACGGCATCCTGCGCCTGGCGGAATTCGGCCATCGTGAAGTCGTAGCCGGCGGCCTTCACCAGGGCCCAGTTGGCGGCTTCGTCTTCGCTGTTGTCGTTCAGGACGCGGCGGAATTCCGCATCCTCGCGCATGCGTTTGATATAGGCGACGGCGGACTCGACGGACATGGCATGCTCCCGAGAGTCCGGGCCGGCCGATGCCGGCCCGGACCATAGAGGTTACTGAACGCGAGCCGCGGCGGCCGCTTCCTTGGCGGCGAGTTCGGCCAGGGCCTGCTCGTCGCTCTTCATGATGCCGAAGTCGAGCAGCATCTGTTCCAGTTCTTCCATGCTGATCGGGGTCGGGATCGTGCCCTTGCCGCCATTGGCGTGGATCTTCTGGGCGAGCGAACGGTATTCCATCGCCTGCTGCGAATCCGGCGCATATTGGATCACCGTCTGACGGCGCAGCTCGGCGTGCTGCACGATATTGTCGCGCGGCACGAAGTGGACCAGCTTGGTGTTGAGCCGCTTGGCCAGGGCTTCGGCGAGGTCGAGCTCGCGGTCGGTCTGGCGCTCGTTGCAGATCAGCCCGCCGAGGCGCACACCGCCGGAATGGGCGTACTTCAGAATGCCCTTCGAGATGTTGTTGGCGGCATAGAGCGCCATCATCTCGCCCGACATGACGATGTAGATTTCCTGGGCCTTGTTCTCGCGGATCGGCATGGCGAAGCCGCCGCACACCACGTCGCCGAGCACGTCGTAGGAGACGTAATCGACGTCGTCATAGGCGCCGTTCTCTTCGAGGAAGTTGATCGCGGTGATGACGCCGCGGCCGGCACAGCCGACACCCGGTTCCGGACCGCCGGATTCGGTGCAAAGGATGCCCTTGTAGCCGACCTTCATCACGTCCTCGAGTTCGAGGTCCTCGACCGAGCCCGCTTCGGCGGCGAGATGGAGCACGGTGTCCTGCAGCTTGGTGTTCAGAATGAGGCGGGTCGAGTCCGCCTTGGGATCGCAGCCGACGATGAGGATCTTCTGGTCCATCTCGACCAGGGCGGCGAGGGTGTTCTGCGAGGTGGTGGACTTGCCGATACCACCTTTGCCGTAGAAGGCGATCTGACGAGGCATGGTCGTTCCTTTCAAGAAAGTGGGACTGCGAGGGGATCAGCAAGGGGCGTGCCATGTTCCACCGCGGGCGGCTGCACCAGCTCGATGCGATGGCCGTCTGGGTCTTCGACGAAGGCGACGATGCTCTCGCCGTGGCGTTGCGCACGGGGGGGACGCGGCATCGGCACGCCCTCGGCCTGGAGCCGGTCGCAGAGCGCGGTGATACCGGAAACCTCGATGGCGATATGGCCGAAACCGTTGCCGGGAACGATCGGTTCTTCGTGGCTCCAGTTGAACACCAGTTCGATCGTCATGCCGCCGTCGCCATAGCCGAGGTAGGCCTGGGTGAACTGGTTCTTCTTGTGCTCGCGCCGTTCCAGCACGGTCATGCCGAGGAGGCGCGTATAGAAGTCGATCGCGCGTTCCATGTCGGCGACGCGCAGCATGGCGTGGCGCAGATGAAAATGGCTGGCGTCGATCGGCACCGCCGTCGAGACCGCCGCTTTGGCGGCGAAGAGCGTACGCAAAGCGTCGTCGACACCCTTGCCGACGTACATGTCCGTGCCTTCGATGCCGGCGCCTGCGAGCTTCTCCTGCGGCGCCGCCCCGATCTTGGCGACCAGCACGGCGCGGCAGTCGGCCAGCATGCGGCAGATCGTGTCGCGCGGGTTCTCGTCGCCCTTGGCGTGGTTGGCGATCACGCGTACCTCGGTCAGGACCGGGCCGGCCACGGTGACGTCATAGACTCTGAATTCTTCGGCCGCACCGAAATGGAGGTCGATGCGGCCGCCGTCGCGGCTGGCGACGGCGACCCGGATCGACGCGGGCGTAGAGTCGGGATGGTGATCGTACATGGCGGTGCCTTTGCGGTTGCTGCTCGGGTTTTGAGTAGCAACCGGCATGCCAGGGCGGATTCCGGCGCTCGGGCCGGCCTATCCCGGCCGCCGCGTACGCTTCCTCGAAAATTCGTACCGCGGGGAACGGCGACCGCCCGCATTCCCCGGCAATTCGAGCCTTTCGGGCATCTGGCACGGTTCCTGCGATAGGACCTGCAGCATCACCCGGGACCTCGGCGACGAGGCCCCCGAAGGACAAGGAGACCCGTCCATGCCCATGGTTCTGTTGGAGTGCGACAAGGACATTCCCGAGCGGGAAAAGCACATCTATCTCAAGGTCGAAGGCGAAGACAGCCGCGACTTCCTGCCCGTCTCGAACGCGCCGACCATCCCCGGCACGCTCTCGGAACGCGGCTGCGCCTTCTGCGGCGCCAAGCTCGTCATCGGCGGCGTCCTCAAGGACACGATCCAGATGATCCACGGGCCGATCGGCTGCGCCTACGATACGTGGCACACTAAGCGTTACCCGACCGACAACGGCCACTTTAACATGAAGTACGTCTGGTCGACCGACATGAAGGAGAGCCACATCGTCTTCGGCGGCGAGAAGCGGCTCGAGAAGTCCATCAACGAAGCCTTCGACGAGATGCCCGAAATCAAGCGCATGTTCGTCTATACGACCTGCCCGACCGCGCTGATCGGTGACGACATCAAGGCGGTCGCCAAGAAGGTGATGAGCGAGCGCCCGGACGTCGACATCTTCTGTGTCGAATGCCCCGGCTTCGCCGGCGTCTCCCAGTCGAAGGGCCACCATGTGCTCAACATCGGCTGGATCAACGAGAAGGTCGGCACGCTGGAGCCGGAGATCACCTCCGACTACACGATGAATTTCATCGGCGACTTCAACATCCAGGGCGACACCCAGCTCCTCAATACCTATTGGGAAAAGCTGGGCATCCAGGTGGTGGCGCATTTCACCGGCAACGGCACCTATGACGACCTCCGCTGCATGCACAAAGCACAGCTCAACGTCGTCAACTGCGCGCGTTCGTCCGGCTATATCGCCAACGAGCTGAAGAAGCAGTACGGCATTCCCCGCCTGGACATCGACTCCTGGGGCTTCAACTACATGGCCGAAGGCATCCGCAAGATCTGCGCCTTCTTCGGCATCGAGGAACGCGGCGAGGCCCTGATCGCCGACGAATACGCCAAGTGGAAGCCCAAGCTCGACTGGTACAAGGAGCGTCTCGCGGGCACCAAGATGGCGATCTGGACCGGCGGCCCGCGCCTCTGGCATTGGACCAAGTCGGTCGAGGACGACCTCGGCGTGCAGGTCGTCGCCATGTCCTCGAAATTCGGCCACCAGGAGGATTTCGAGAAAGTGATCGCCCGCGGCCAGGCCGGCACCTATTACATCGACGACGGCAACGAGCTGGAATTCTTCGAGATCATCGATCTCGTGCGGCCGGACGTCATCTTCACCGGGCCGCGCGTCGGTGAACTCGTGAAGAAGCTGCACATCCCCTATGTGAACGGCCACGGCTATCACAACGGGCCCTACATGGGCTTCGAGGGTTTCGTGAACCTGGCGCGGGACATGTACAACGCCGTGCACAACCCGCTGCTGAAGCTCGCCGCGAAGGATATCCGCGGCGTCCCCACCCTGATGCAGGAGGCCGCGGAATGAGCACCGAGAAGATCGACCAACTGTTCGGCTATGTGCAGGAGCGCTGCCTCTGGCAGTTCTTCTCCCGCTCCTGGGACCGGCAGGAAAATATCGACGGCATCATGAAGACCGCCGTCGACCTGCTGTCCGGCAAGCCGGTGAAACCCGAGACGCCCATGGACCGGCTATTCTACGCCGACGCCAAGGTCATGGTCACCGACTTCCGCGAGCGCTTCCCCTGGATCGCCGAAGTCGGGCCGGACGAGGTGCCGGAACTGATCGACGGGCTGAAGGACCGTCTGGTCGAATTCACCATCACCAAGTCGCTGAACGGCGAGTTGAAACACTCGCTCTATTGAGCGCCGCCACCGAAAGGATCGCTGCCATGGGTTGCGAGATCACCACCAAACAGAGGGCAGGCATCATCAACCCGATGTATGACTGCCAGCCGGCCGGCGCCCAATATGCCGGTATCGGCGTCAAGGACTGCATTCCGCTGGTGCACGGCGGCCAGGGCTGCACGATGTTCGTGCGGCTCCTGTTCGCCCAGCATTTCAAGGAGAACTTCGACATCGCCTCGACCTCGCTCCATGAGGACTCGGCGGTGTTCGGCGGCCACCAGCGCATCCGCGACGGCGTGATGACGCTGGCCCGGCGCTATCCAGCACTCCGCGTCATCCCGATCCTGACGACTTGCTCGACGGAAGTGATCGGTGACGACATCGAAGGCAACATCACCGTCTGCAACGAGATGCTGAAGGCGGAGTTTCCGGGGCGCGAGGTTCATGTCGTCCCCGTGCATACGCCCAGCTTCAAATCGAGCCAGGTGGGCGGCTATTCCGAATGCGTGCTGTCGATCTTCAAGACGATCGCGAAGACCAAGACGGTACCCAACGGCAAGCTGAACATCTTCCCCGGCTGGGTCAACCCGGGCGACGTCGTGCTCCTCAAGCGTTACCTGGCCGAGATGGGCGTCGAAGCCTCCATCTTCATGGATACCGAGGATTTCG
>JAYSCC010000013.1:1760-10908 GCA_041915065.1 Zavarzinia sp. | reverse complement strand
CCCCATGCTGCCGGACCGTTCGATCCATACCCACGGCCGCACCACGGTCGAGGACATCCAGGACGCGCCCAATGCGATCGCCTCGATCGCGTTGGCGCGCTACGAAGGGGCGAGCACGGCGGAGTATCTGCGTGATACCTTCGGCGTGCCGGCCCATGTCGTGCCGACACCCTACGGCATCGGCAATACGGATGCCCTGCTGAAGGTGATCAGCGACGTGACGGGCAAACCCATTCCGGACTCGATCGTCAAGGAACGCGGCGTCGCCATCGACTCGTTGCAGGACCTCGCGCATATGTTCTTCGCGGACAAGCGCGTGGCGATCTTCGGCCATCCCGACCTCGTCATCGGCCTTGCGGAATTTTGCCGCGAGGTCGAGATGAAGCCGGTCCTCCTACTGCTCGGCGACGACAATTCCAAATACAAGCGCGATCCCCGCATCCTCGAGATGAAGAAGACCGCCGATTGGGACATGGAAGTGGTCTGCAACGCTGACCTCTGGGAACTGGAGAAGCGCGCCAAGGATCCCGAGTACAAGCTCGACTTGATCCTCGGCCATTCCAAGGGCCGCTATGTCGCGATGGACGCCAATGTGCCGATGACGCGCGTGGGCTTCCCGACCTTCGATCGGGCCGGCCTCTACCGCCATCCGACTATGGGTTACCAGGGCGCCATGCTGCTCGGCGAGGCGATCGCCAACACGCTGTTCACCCACATGGAATACGTCAAGGACCGGGAGTGGATCCTGAACACCTGGTAGGCGACGTAGCGGCGGCGGCCCGGTTTCCGATCCCCACCCCGGGCCGCCGCCGATCTTATCCGAACGAGGTGCGCATGACCCTGTTTCCCGCGATCGCCGGCCGCCTGATCGGCGCCAGACCAGGGCCGGAATACCGGCAGATCGAGCTCTATTCGAAGCACCGGACCCTCGCGGTGGCGGCGCCCGAACAAGTGTCGCCGGCGCTCGCCCCGCTGGTAGCCGTCTGCAACGCCTTTGCCGCGCTCGACGCCGTGCTCGCCCGCGATGCCACCGAGGCGGTCACGAGCTGGCAGCGCTATCTCGCCCTGCCGCGGAACAGCCGGCTCGACAAGGTGGTGGCAGAACTCTACCGCGTGCTGCGGGTCGCCCGTATCCTGTCTCTCCATTCCCTCGGCCATGTCGAGGTGGAGGAGGGGCTGGTCCGCCTGAACGGTGCTGTCGACCGGGTGGCGCTGTCGCTGGAGATCACCTTCCCGGGTCTCGCCCTCCTGGAACAGGCGACGGCCTGCTACCTATCCAGTCTCGACGGGCCTTATCCCGAGCCTTATGTCGGCGAATTGCTGCTCGCCCACTACGTCGACCTGATCGCAGAGATCAAGCGGTTTGCCGATCAAGACCGGATTCTCTACCAGTTTCGCCAGGCCGTGCCTTTCAACCGGCATTTCCGCTTCGATTGCGACAATGCGAAATGGCATGTCGAAGACGGTGTCCTGGAGCTCGAGATCGGCGCGCGCCACCGCGATGCCGCCCGTTACCCGATCGACTTCTTCCTGCCGCTCGGCGACGGCCTGCATATCGTCCCGGTCGAGGCGCTGAAGGACGGCCGCCTGCCGCGGGCCGAGCTGGCGCAATGGCGCGCCCGCCTGCCCGATGGCTTCACCCTGCCGGCACCTTTCCGGCGGCGCTTCGCCCGTCAGGAAATGGTGATCGGCCAGCCGATGACCTGACCCCCAGAAGGAGACTGCCATGGACTTGCCCCACCTCCGGATCGCCGTCACCACCAACAGCCTGGTGCAACTCGACGCCAATTTCGCCGCGGCGAAACAAGTGGTGTTCTACGACGTGGCCGAGGACCAGTCGGAATTCGTCGACGTCGTGCATTTCACCGGCGGGCGCAGGGGGCCGGGCGGCGGCAAGGCCAAGGCTTCCGGCACCTGCGTGATGGAAGACATGGGCGACGACGACGGCACCGGCCGCGATCCCATGACCGAACGGGTCGAGGCCCTGGCCGGCTGCTCTGTCCTGTTCACCCTGGGGCTCAGCGACTTGGCTGCCGTCCGGGTGCACAACGCCAAAGTCTTCCCGGTGAAAAGCGAGAAGGTGCGCGACATCGACGATGTGATCGCCAACGTCCAGCGCCTGATGAAGGGCGTGCCGCCGCTCTGGATGCGCCGGGTGATGCGTGACGTCGAGGGCCGCCGCCTCGCCCTCGACGAACAGTCGCTGTAACTCAGCGCGCCAGGAAGTGGCGGCGCAGGCGGGCGCCGGCGAGATTGATCAGGGTGACGAGCCCGAGCAGCACGATGATCAGCGCCGACGCCTCGCGATATTCAAAGAGATGAAAGGCGGTCACGATCTCGAGCCCGAGGCCGCCGGCCCCGACGACGCCGAGGGTGGTCGCCGCCCTGAGATTGTGTTCCCAGCGATAGAGCGTCACGTCGACCAGGCGCGGCAGGACCTGCGGCAGTACGGAAAAGCGGAGCACGCCGAGGCGTGAGACGCCCTGCGCGCGGAGTGCGTCGCCTGGTCCGGGCTCGACATGTTCCAATGTCTCCGCGAAGAATTTGCCGAGCATGCCGGTCGAATGGCAGGCCAGGGCGAAAATGCCGGGCAGGGGCCCGAAGCCGATGGCGGCGACGAACATCACACCCCAGATCAGTCCCGGAATGGAACGCAGCAGGTTGAGGAACAGGCGCACCGGCTCACCCACCGCCGCGCGGCGCATGACGTTTCGCGCCGCCAGCGCGCCCAGCGGCAGGGCGAAACAGGCGCCCGCCACCGTGCCGGCGATACTCATCGACAGGGTTTCGAGCAGCGGCCGGCCCCAGCTGTGCCAGCGCGAGAAATCGGGCGGCAGGGCATCGCCCGCGAGGGTGAGCAGGGTCGGCACCGCATCGGCGTAACGCCGAAGGTCGAAGGCGCCGGCATAGAGGAAGGCGGCGGCGATCACCACGAGGGTGATCGCCCCACCGGCGAGGCCGCGCCAACGCCGGCGGTCTCGCCGGGCCAGCACGGCAACGGTGTCGGCCGCCGTCGTCATTGCGCAGGCGGCACGGCGTCGGGATTGGCGGCACCGATGGCGGCGATCCAGGTCCGCACCCGGTCGACGTCGCTGTCGACGCAGGGAATGAAGGATTCGGCACGGAACACCTTCAAGGCCTCGGGATCGTCGACATGGATGAAGGCCTGGCGGATCTGTTCCTTGAAGGCCGGATCCAGGCCCTCGCGGAAGGTCCACATATATTCGGGGATGGCAGGCGAATAGGCGAGCACCCGCGTCGCGTCGGCGGCGATCTTGCCCTCCTTCAGCAGGCGTTCGTAGATCGGCCGCGACAGGCCGCCGGCCGCCACCTTGTGATTGGCGACTGCGAGGGCGACGGCGTCATGGGCCCCGAGCACGCGGAGCGTATAGTCTCGGCCGGACACCAGGCCTGCATCGAGCAACTGATAGCGTGGCACCCAAGTCCCGGAGGTGGAGGCCGGATCGCCGAAGGCAACGTCGCCGCCCTTCAAGTCCGCCAGGGTCTTGGCCGGGCTGTCGGCCGGGACGATGATCACGGCCTGGAAGGTCGGGCCGACTTCGGCATGGCTCGGCCGCGCAAAGGGTTCCAACTTGGCGGAGCGCGAACGCAGGATATAGGTGACCGGGCCGAGATAGGCGATGTCGAGGCGGCCGAAGCGGAGCGCTTCGCCGGTCGCGGCGTAATTGGCGCCGACCACGAGTTCGACCGGGATTCCCAGGCGTTTCTCGAGATAGGCGCGCAAAGGTTCGTTCAGGCGCATTACGGTCGGGGCGGATTCGCCGGGCAACAGGCCGACCACCAGTTTGTCGGGCTTGGCGGGCAGCTTATCCCCGGCCTGGGCCAGGGCGGGGAAGAGGGCGGCAACCGCGAGTGCGGCGGCGGCCAGGAGGCGGTTCAGTCGAGGCAACATGCGGCGTCCTTTCGCTGGGCGGTGAAGGGGATGGGGGCGGTTCCGGATGGGGACCGGAAGACGCGGGCTTCGGCGGCAGGGCCGAAATCGGCAGCGGCACCGTCGAAGACGACGCGCCCGGCCGACAGACCGACGATGCGGTCGGCCAAGTGGCGGGCCAGGGCGAGTTGGTGCAGGACAAGCACGACGGTGACACCGTCGCGCGCCGCGAGATCGCGCAGCAGCGACCCGAGATGATCCGCCAGCACGGGATCGATCGAGGCGAAGGGCTCGTCGCCAAGCAGCAGCGACGGCCGGCGGACCAAGGCGCGGGCGAGGCCGACACGCTGGCGCTCGCCGCCCGACAGGCGCTCGGCCCGTTCGCCGGCCCGATCGAGCAGGCCGACATCGGCGAGCGCGCGGCAGGCCGCCGCGCGCATCGCCCGCGGCCAAGGCCGGAGTGCCAGCGGATGGCGCCGGTCGGCGAGGCCGAGCAGGACATTGTCGAGGGCGTCGAGCCGGCCGATCAGGGCATGATCCTGGAACACGGTCGCTGTCACCGCGCGGGCGGCGCGCAAATGCGCCGGTTCGGCGAGATCGCCGATCCCATCGAGGGAGACCTGGCCGGCACTCGGGGCGAGCAGGCCGTTCAGCACATGCATCAAGGTGGTTTTGCCGACACCGGAGGGGCCGACCACGGCGGTGACACCACCGGCCGGCACCTGGAACGAGACGCGGTGCAGGATCTCGCGCCCGCCCCGCGTCACGCAGAGATCGTGCACGGTAAGGCCGGCCGCCACGGTCATGCCTTGTCTCCCGGCACGACCGTGAGCAGAGGGCAGTCGCCGCTGCGCACGTAGGACCGGCGCAGTTCCACCGCGCGGTCGCGCATCGCCTCGGTCAGGAGGGCGATGCCGCGGTTCAGCCGGGCGTCGGCGAAACCACCGGCGGCCAGGCTGTCGACCGCGGCGGCGGCCAGGGCCAGGGCGATCGCATCGAATTCGTAGCCGGCGAGGCGGAGCGAGGTGACCAGGCGGTTGGCCAGGATTTCGGGTTCCATGGCTCAACCCCGGCACAGGCGGGAGGCGGGATGGACGATCGGCATGGCGGCACGCTCCTGGACGCGGGCGATCTGCCCGGCGACGCGGGGTCGAAGCGGCTCATGCCGTGTCGGGCGGCGCCGGAGCGCCGCGGGGCGGGCGGGACTTAGCCGGCGGCCGGCGCGGTCTCGTCCAGATGGATATAGCGGCCGAAGCGGCCGAATTCGCGGGGCAGGGCACCGGCCCGGATGGCCATGGCGAGACCGTCCGGATCACGCGCCACGAAGCCGCCGAGCAGGCCGATGCCATAGGCATGGAGCCGGGGGGTCAGCGGTGTGGCCGGCCCGATCAGGGCGGCTGGCCGGTTGCGCGTCAGGCGCAGGATGCGCGGCAGGCTGCGCGCCACCAGGGCGGACGCATTGACCACCACGCCGCCGCAGCCGGGCAGCAGGCTGTCCATGGCGCTGGGCGGGAATTCGCCGGGCTTTGGGTCGCTCTCGATCACGGCGCAGCCGGGCAGGATGCCGTCGATCCCGGGAAAGGCGCCGATCGCCACCATGCGGCCGGGATTGCGGCGGCCGGAGTGGCGATAGAAGGAACGCATGCCGTTGCCGGTCCGGCCGTCGAGGTCGAAGCGGTTGTAATGGGCATTGAGGGCGGCAATGCCGAGCGCCAGTTCGAGCGGCTCCCACGAGGCCGTGAGCCCGGCGAGGCTGCGCAGGCTCTCCCGCATCAGGCGGGGCAGGCGGGGCAGGAGGTCGCGCGGGTGGCGCGGCAGGGGGGCGAGGCCGACGCCACGCGGCCCCTCGACCATGAGCCAGCGCTGGCCGCAGACGATGCGCGAAACCGGCTCCTCGGCGACGCCGAGGGCGAGGTCGGCATAGAGCCGCTCCGGACCCCACCAGGCCCAGAGCGAGGCGAGATCGGGCGCCACCATGGCGCCGTCCAGCCGGGCGTAGCTGTGCCATTTGTGGATACATTGGCCGGCGATCGAGGTCAGCATGGGCAAGCCGCCCGCGAGGCCGTCGCCGATCAGCGGTTTCAGGGTATCCGTCGCCTCGATACAGGCGGCGAAGCGGCTGATCACCAGAAGATCGCCGTCCTCGCGCATGGCCCGGCGCAGATAGCTGGTGGCAGCCGAACGTTCGATGGTGAGCGGCTGCCCGCTCGACAGATCGATATAGTCGACCCGCTGGGCACAGCCATCGCTCTGCCCGCTGCACCGGCGCTGGTTCCGCTGTATGTAACCAATCACATTGAAGCCACGTGTCCGGAGTTCGAGGGCGAATTCACCCAGCAGGTCGTCCACCGTCTCGTCCGGGTCGTGCACCACCACGCCGGGCCTGATCCAGGGCGCCTGCACCGGGCGGAAGGTCACGCAATCCGTCTTGCCCCGCGGCACCGCCTCGGCGGCGAAATGGTTCAGGGGGCGGGGCATCAGGGTCATCGGTAACGGTCCCGGCACGAACGATGGGCCCACCGGTCCTAGCAAGTCCCGGGCCACGGCCGGACTTGTGCATTTTCGTGCTTTGCTGCGATTGCGAAAGTTCGGGCCGGTCGCAGGACCGGGCGAATTCGTACCGTCCTGAACGATTTCGCCCTGTGGCGGGGCCGTCGGCGGTTTGGCGCGGCTCTTGCTGGTGTCACGGGGCCGGCTTCCGGCGGAACCGCTTACCCTGGGTGTCCGCGATGGTGAGATCTTCCTTCCTCGACCACTTGTTGCGACCGCCGGCGTCACCCGCGACCCGCATCCTGCTGCTCGCTCCTCATGTGCCCGAAGCACCGGCCTATTGCTGCCGTGACTTTCCCGGTGACGGCGGCTATCCCGCCTATTACCACCGTCTGTGGTCGGTCCTGAGCGGCCTCGGTTACAGTGTCGCGACCGCCGGGGAATGCCTGGCGCTCTATCGTGTGGCCACCACCACCGATCTCGTCTTTTCCCTGTTCAACCGGATGCCGGTCGCCCATCCCGAAGTTTTCGTGGCCTCGACCTGCGACTACCTGGGCCTCGCCGCGATCGGCGCCCCCACCAACGTGCGGGCGCTGGCCGAAGACAAATGGTTCACCAAGCTCGTCGCCCAGGCGGCCGGCCTGCCGGTCGCCCCCGGTGCGGTCTATGGCAGCGAGGCGGCCCTGGCCGTGGCACCTGCCTTTCCTGGCCCCTATTTCGTCAAGCATCGCTTCGGCGCCGCCTCCGAAGGCATCGCCGAGGATTCCGTGCAGGACGATTGGGCTGGGGCTCAGCGGATCGTGCGCCGCCTGCTGGCGCGGGGCATGTCGGCGCTGGTCGAAGCCTTCGCACCCGGGATCGACTTGACCGTCCCCGTGTTGGGCGGTGCCCGGCCGCTGGCGCTCGGCATCGTCAAGCCGGGTTCGGACAAGGCAGGCGGCATCATCACCGAAGACTTGAAGCGGGACGATCCCCTGGGTTACGAAATGTTCGAAGCCGGCCCTGCCGGCGCCGGCTTTACCGCTGATGTCCAGGCGCTGTGGGATGCCGTGGGGGCGGTGGATTACACGCGGCTGGATTATCGCTTCGATCCGGGGACCGGCCGGCGCATCTTCCTCGAATTCAACATCTGCTGTCACATCGGGCGGAGCGGCGCGATCTGCCTGGCCGCCCGGCAATGGGGCCTCGACCAGGCCGATGTGCTCGGCCATGTCGTCGAATACAGCCTGCGGCGCCAGGGTGTCGTGCCGGGGCGGGCGGGGGAGGTCCGGCAATGGGCCCGCTAGGCGACCATCTCTCCCTCGCCCTGGCGCCGCCACCGCGCCCGCTCTTTGGCGATGCCGAGCGCGACCGCGGGGTGGCGCGGGGCTGGGACCTGCTCGCCTCGGTGCCGGTGCCGCTGCGCCACCGGGTGCGCGACGGGGTCGCCGATCTATTGGCGCGCGAGGCAGCGGCCGGACGTCCGCCGTTGCATGCCTGTTTTCCCCTGGGCCAGGGCGGGCGCAGCCCGTTCGATCGGCTGCGTTACATCCGCCGGCTGGACGATTATCCCGAGATGCTGGTCTCGGCCGACGGCGGCAATGCCTTCAATCGCCGCTTCCACGATCGCCACGTGCTGGGCGGTGCCTTCGAGAGTGCGCAGCCGGCCGGTGCCGCCGAAGTCTTCACGGCGGCCGGATTGGTCGATCCGCTCGGCCGGATCGGCGTCTTCGCCGTGGCGCCCTTCGTCATGCTGATCGACCGCCGCCGGCTGGGCGAGCGGCCGGTGCCACGGGCCTGGGGCGACCTGCTCGATCCCGTCTTCCGGGACGAGATCGTGCTGGGCGGCTGGCGCCGGCCGGGCGTTCCCGGTCCCGGCCATTACAACCGGCCGTTCCTGCTGGCGATCCTGCGCGCCTTCGGCCTTACCGGTTTGCGGCGTTTCGTCGCCAATCTGGGCGGCTTCGCCCATTCGGCGCAGATGCCGCGCCTCGCGGGGACGGAGTCGTCGCCCGGTGCCGTCATGATCCTGCCCTGGTCGCTGGCCGATCTCTGTCCCCGGCGGCGCGATACGGAGGTCATATGGCCTGCCGATGGCGCCTTCGCCTATCCCCTGTGGCTCACGCTGAAGGGGGCGGCGCGCCGCCGGATGGCGCCGCTCGCCGCACATTTCCATGGCGCCGATCTCGCTCACTACCTGAACGCCAATCTCTATCCGGCACTGTGCCCGGCGGTCACCCCGCGCTTGCCGGCGGGCGGCCGCCTCGATTTCGTCGGCTGGGACTATCTGCGTCACCCCCAGGCCGCCGCCGACTGGAAGACGGCGGGCCGCCTGGTGCAGGACAAGGTGGCGGCACGTGGGGAGGGCGGGACATGCGGGTGATCACCGTGGCGGGGCCGCCTTCGGTCGGCAAGACCGCCGTCGTCATCAAGACCGCTGCGGCCCTGGCGGATGGCCAGCGGGTCGGCGTGGTCAAATTCGATTCCCTGTCGACGGTCGACGACCAGGCCTATCGCAAGGCCGGAATCGCGGCCGTGGTGGGCCTCGCCGGCGGTATCTGCCCGGACCATTTCTTCGTCAGCAATATCGACGATTGCCTGGGTTGGGGCCGTTCCGCCGGGGTCGACATTCTGATCGCCGAGAGTGCCGGCCTGTGCAACCGCTGCTCGCCCCATATCCAGGGGGCGCTGGCGGTCTGCGTCGTCGACGCGCTCTCGGGCGTGCATACGCCGGGCAAGATCGGCCCCATGCTGAAGCTCGCCGACGTGGTCGCCATCACCAAGGGC
>JAYSCC010000013.1:0-1750 GCA_041915065.1 Zavarzinia sp. | reverse complement strand
TCGTCTCCCAGGCCGAGCGCGAAGTCTTCGCTCATAACGTCCGCCGTGCCAATGCCCGGGCCGAGGTGCTGTTCTTCAACGGCATCACCGGCCAGGGGGCGGCCCAGCTCGGCCGCCATGTCGCGGAAGCGCCCCATGTCGACAGCCTGGAAGGGCGCCGCCTGCGCTTTTCCATGCCCTCCGCGGTCTGTCCCTATTGCGTCGGCGAAACCGCGATCGGCTGCGACCATCAGCGTGGCAACGTGCGCAAGATGCAGTTCGTGGTGCCATTGGCATGACGGCGCCGCTGCTCGCCCTCACCATCGCCGAACTGGCGCAGGGGCACCCGGCGGTCGCCGCCTTCGTGATCGCCACCGATGCCGCTGCCGCCAAGCCCGATCGCACCCTGGAATCCTGGTCCGCGAACCTGAGCGACGCGATGCTGGCTGATCTCGGACTGGACCGCGAGGCGTTGCTTCTGCATCTGGCGGCATTGGCGGGCGAGGCGGCGCCGGCCGGGCCTGGGCTGCGGGTCGGGAGCCTGCGCATCATCGGCGGGCGCGACAAGAGCGGCAGGCCGGAGCGCCTGGACCTCACGCTTCGCCCGGGCGACGTGGTCTGCCTGGTCGGGCCGACCGGCTCGGGCAAGAGTCAACTTCTCGCCGATATCGAATGCCTGGCCCAGAGCGACACGCCGTCCGGCCGGCGCGTGCTGGTCGACGGTGCGCCGCCCGATCCCGCGTGGCGCTTCGCCGCCGGCCAGCGGCTGATCGCCCAGCTCTCCCAGAACATGAATTTCGTGGTCGATCTCACGGTCGCCGAATTCATCGCGATGCATGCCGAATGCCGGGGTGTGACCGCGGGCGACCCGGTGGCGGAGGTGGTGGCCTGTGCCAACCGTCTGGCGGGCGAGCGGATCGCGCCCGGCTCGGCCCTGGCCCGGCTCTCGGGTGGGCAGACCCGGGCCTTGATGATCGCCGATGCCGCGGTGCTCTCCGCGTCGCCGATCGTGCTGATCGACGAGATCGAGAATGCCGGGATCGACCGCCGTCAATCGCTCGATCTGCTGATGGCGCGGGAAAAGATCGTGCTGCTTTCGACCCATGATCCGATCCTCGCCCTCTCGGGCGCGCGGCGGTTGGCGATCGCCAATGGCGCGGTCGCCGAGGTGATTGAAACCACCGCGGCCGAACGCGCCAACCTCATCCAGCTCGAACGGCTGGACCGCGAAATGATGCGGCTGCGGGCCCGCATCCGCGCGGGCGAGCGGATCGACGGCGCGCTGCCCTGGGCGGCGGGTTTTGAAAGGACCTAGACCATGGATGCCCTGACCCTGCTGCTCGAACGGCGCTCCTGCCCCGCCTTGCAAGCCCCGGCGCCGACGGGCGAGGCACTCGACAACATCCTGCGGGCGGCATTGCGCGTGCCGGATTTCCAGCGACTGCGCCCCTTTACCTTCCTGATCGCGGAGGGCGAGGGGCGTGACCGCCTGGGTGTCCTGATGCAACGAGCGGCCGCCACCTCGGGGCGGCCGGCCGCCGATGTCGAGCGTGCTCCGCGCATGCCCTTGCGTGCGCCGCTGGTGATCGTCGTCGTGGCGCGTTTCCGGCCGCATCACATCGTCCAGCGTTTGGAACAGCAATTGAGCGCCGGCTGTGCCGTCATGGCCATGCAGATGGCCGCGGTCGCCCAGGGTTACGGCGGGCTCTGGCGCTCCGGTTGGCCGATGTTTGATCGCGGGCTGCACGATCTGCTCGGTCTCGGCGAGGAC
>JAYSCC010000012.1:0-18444 GCA_041915065.1 Zavarzinia sp. | reverse complement strand
CGGATGCCCGCCTCTTCGCGGAGCGGCGAGGCGCGGCCGTCACAGGCGACGATCAGCCGGGCACGGAGGCTGCGGCCGTCGGCCAAGTGGGCGACGGCCCCGGCCGTGCCGTGCTCGGTTCCGACCACACGCACGGGCGCCAACACGCGGATCGACGGGATGCCGGCGATCACCGCCATCAGGCCGAGGCGGATGTGGCGGTTCTCCAGGATCATGCCGAAGGGCTCGTCGCCGATCGCCTGGTGGTCGAAATGCAGGAACAGGGGCGAGGGCTTCTCGCCCGGGCGGCCGTCGGTCACCCGGATGTCCAGGATCGGCTGGGCATGGGGCGCCAGCGCCTCATAGGCGCCGATCGCGCGCAGCAACTGGCAGGAGGCATGGGCGATGGCCGAAACCCGGCCGTCGAAGCCGGGATCGGTGGTCGCGGCCGGCTCTTGCTCGTCCGCCAACAGGACGGAGAAACCGCCCCGGGCGAGGGCGATCCCGGTGGCGAGGCCGCCCATGCCGCCTCCCACCACCAGAATGTCGGCGACGAGATCGGATCGGCTGGTGGCGGCTGTCATAGCCGAGGTATGGCGCGGGGCGGGCGCCTTGTCCAGCCGGTGATCGCCGTCACTGCATGTCGCCCGCTGCGGCGGCATTGTTGACCCCACAAACACTGTTGACCCCACAAACAAAGCGCCCGGTCGAGGGGGGATCGACCGGGCGCAGTCGCGTCTAAAACGCGGGCGGCATCGAGGGGGGGTGACACCGCCACGAACCGGGCCAAGCCAAATTGGGGGGGAGCCTGGGCACCGGTCTGTTATCCCGAAGATGGCGGCAATCCACGTCGGTTTCAATGTTCGCTTTCATGCAATGGGCGCACGCCAGCGATGCAGGTTACCGCCGTTAACGAAAGCCGCCGTCCCCTTCTACTCGTTGGCTGCCGCGGCCATGCGTTCGGCCCGCTGACGCTCCACCATGGCCCGCTTCTGCAGGATCGACGCGGCCACCACGCCGATCGCTACGATGCCGATCATGATGGTGGAAAGCGCGTTGATCTCCGGCTTCACGCCGAGCTTCACGGCCGAGAAGATCTTCAGGGGCAGCGTGTCCCAGCCCGGCCCATTGGTGAAGGACGTGGTCACCACATTGTCGAGGCTGAGCGTGAAGGACAGCAGCCAGCCGGAGACCAGCGCCGGTGCGATCACCGGCAGGGTGATCACGAAGAAGGTCTTCAGCGGCGTCGCCCCCAGGTCCTGGGCCGCCTCTTCGATCGAACGATCGAAGGTAACCAGGCGCGACTGCACGACGACCGCGACATAGGACGTACAGAAGGAGGTGTGGCCGATGATCATGGTGCCGAGCCCCCGCCCCCAGTCGATCGCGACGAAGAGCAGGAGGAGCGACAGGCCGGTGATCACCTCAGGCATCACCAGCGGCGCATAGATCATGCCGGAGAACAGCACGCGGCCCCGGAACGAGGTGAAGCGCGCCATCACGAAGCCGGCCACGGTGCCGAAGACGACCGAGAGCGTCGACGTGCAGACCGCGAGCACGAGGGAGATCCAGGCCGCGGTCAGCATGTCCTCGTCGTGGAACAGCTCGACATACCATTTCAACGAAAAGCCGCCCCAGACGTTCACCAGCCTGCTCTCGTTGAAGGAGAAGAAGACCAGCACGGCGATCGGCATATAGAGGAAGGCGAAGCCGAAGGTGAGCGCCGCCAGATTGACGGTGGTGAGACCCTTTTTCATCGCCCGGCCTCCTGCAGCCTGGCCTGCTGGCGCTGGAACAGAACGATCGGGATGACCAGGATCAGGAGCAGGATCACCGAGACGGCGGAGGCCAAAGGCCAGTTCCGTTCCGAGAAGAAGTCGGTGAACAGCTTGCGCCCGATCACGCGGACATTGTCGCCCGCCAGCAGCTCGGGAATGACGTATTCGCCGACCGCCGGAATGAAGACGAGGAAACAGCCGGCGATGATGCCGGGAATGGCGAGCGGCACGGTGATCACCCAGAACGCCTTGGTCGGCCGGCAGCCGAGGTCGGCCGCAGCTTCGAGCAGGCTCATGTCCATCCGCTCCAGGTTGGCGTAGAGCGGCAGCACCATGAACGGCAGGTAGGAATAGACGATGCCGATATACATCGCCCATTCGGTGTTCATGATGTGCACGGATTCGTCGGGGCCGAGCACGCCGATCATGGTGAGGAAGGTGTTCAGCAGGCCGGAATCGGGCCGCAGGATCACGATCCAGGCATAGACGCGGATCAGGAACGAGGTCCAGAACGGCAGGATCACCAGCATCAGCAGGGTCGGCCGCAACCCCTCGTCGGCGCGCGCCATGGCATAGGCCATGGGAAAGCCGATGATCAGGCAGACCAGGGTCGAGATCGCCGCGATCTTGGCCGAGTTCAGATAGGCGAGGGCATAGGTGTCCTCGGTGAAGATCGTCCAGTAGTTGTTCAGGTTGAGCTTGATGTTGATGAAATAGTCGATGCCGTCGTCGACCACTTCGATCAGGTCCTGATAGGGCGGGATCGCCAGCGCCGTGTCGGCGAAGCTGATCTTGAGGACGATCAGGAAGGGGATCAGGAAGAACAGCAGCAGGAAGGTGAAGGGGAAGGCGACCACCAGGCCGCGGCCGGTGATCCCGCTCTTCATTACCGCCCAGAGCAGGAAGCGATAGGGTGGAAAGCTCAGCAGCCGGCGGTGCAGCAGTTCGAGATGGGAATGGACCTCGCCCGCCAGATAGGCGGAGGGCGGCCGGTCGTCGGGGGTGCCGTTCGCGCTGCTCATGACACCAGCACCACCGCGCTATCCGGCGCCCAGGAGAGATAGACCTCGTCGTTCCAGGTGATCGGCCGGTCGCGCAGGCGCATCCGGTTGGCGACCGCGGCGGTCACCTTTTTACCGTTGGCGAGACGCACGTGATAGATCGTGAGATTGCCGAGATAGCCGATGTCCCAGACCGTGCCGCGGATGCAGTTGTATTCGGGCTGCGGTGGCGCCTCGAGCGAGACGTCGAGCTTTTCCGGCCGGACCGCGACCCAGACGGTGGCGCCCGGCGCCGCGGAGGTGCCGCGGTCGACGTAGATGTCGGCCTCGGCTTCCGCCGAATGGATGATCACGTGGTCCGGCTTGGCGTCGGCCAGGCGGCCTTCGAAGACGTTCACGTCGCCGATGAATTCGGCGACATAGCGGCTGTTCGGATATTCGTAGATCTCGGTCGGGGTCGCCACCTGGGCGATCCGGCCGTGGTTCATCACCGCGATCCGTGACGAGACGGTCATCGCCTCTTCCTGGTCGTGGGTGACGATCACGAAGGTGATGCCGACCTGTTCCTGGATGTTCATCAGCTCGAACTGGGTCTGCTCGCGGAGCTTCTTGTCGAGGGCACCCAGCGGCTCGTCGAGGAGCAGCATCTTGGGCTTCTTCACCAGGCTGCGGGCCAGTGCCACGCGCTGGCGCTGGCCGCCGGAGAGCTGATGGGGCTTGCGCTTGGCGAATTGGGTGAGCTGGACGAGGCCCAGCATCTCCTCGACGCGAGCATTCCGCTCGGCCTTGGGCACGCCGTCCTGGCGCAGCCCGAAAGCGATATTCTCCTCCACGTTCATATGCGGGAACAGGGCATAGGACTGGAACATCATGTTGACCGGCCGCTCGTAGGGCGGCACGGACGACATGTCGACGCCGTCGAGTTCGATCTTGCCGGCGGTCGGGGTCTCGAAGCCGGCCAGCATGCGCAGAAGCGTAGTCTTGCCGCAGCCGGAAGGCCCGAGCAGCGAGAAGAATTCCCGCTGGTAGATGTCGAGGCTGATGTTGTCGACCGCGACGAAGTCACCGAAGGTCTTGGTGACGTTGATGATGCGGATATAGGGCTTGGCCTGTGGATCGTTCCACGGCTCGAACGGCACCCGCGCGGCGCTCGCAACACTCATACCGGTAACCCCTCCAGAACCCGACCCCGGCGCCTGCCCGCAGGGACCCTTGCCCGAAACCGAAGACCGGCGCCAGTTGCCCTGGCGCCGGTCGTTGAAGGTACTTATTCAGCCAGTTTGATGGTTTCCCAGATCTTGTTCAGCACCCGCTGTTCCTTCTGGGAATAGGCGGTGATGAGATAGAGGGTCTTCATCGTCTCCGGCGTCGGATAGATGCCGGGGTTCGAGGTCACCGCCGGGTCCATCACCGCCTTCGCCGCGGCATTGCCGTTGGCATATTGGGTCGAGGCCGAGTTCCGGGCGATGATGTCCGGCCGCATCATGAAGTTGATGAAGGCATGGGCATTATCGGGGTGCGGCGCGTCGGCCAGGATGGCCATCGAGTCGAACCAGAGCTGGGCGCCTTCCTTCGGGATCGAGAATTTCACGTCGACGCCGTTCTTGGCGGCATCGGCGGCGGCCTTGGCCTGGAACATGTCACCGTTCCAGGCGATGGCCAGGCAGATGTCGCCGGTCGCCAGCTTGTCGATCATCGACGAGCCTTCGAAGCGGGTGATGAAGGGCCGGATCTTCTCGAGCACCGGCAGCGCCTTCTTGATCACCGCCGGATCCTTGGAGTTCGGATCCTCGCCCAGGTACTTGAGCACCGCCGGGATCACTTCGTCCGGGGCGTTCAGGATGGCGATGCCGCATTTCTTGAACTTGGCCGCGATCTTGGGGTCGAAAATGATCGACCAGCTGTCGACCGGCGCGTCGGGCATGATCTCCTTGATCTTGGCCGCGTTGTAGCCGATGCCGGTGACGCCCCACATATAGTCGACAGCGTGCTCGTTGCCCGGGTCGAACTGGGCGACCTTGCCCATGATGTCTGGGTCCATGTTGCCGATGTTGGAGAGCTTGGTCTTGTCTAGCTTGGCATAAGCGCCGGCCTTGATCTGGCGTTCCAGGAAGGCGCCGGAGGGGAAGACCACGTCGTAGCCCGACTTGCCGGCCAGGATCTTGGCTTCCAGCGTGTCGTTCGAATCGAACGTCGAGTAGACGACCTTGATTCCGGTCTCCTTCTCGAAGTCGGCCAGGGTCGTGTCGTCGATATATTCTTCCCAGTTGTAGACGTTGACGACCTTGTCTTCTTCGGCCTTGGCGACGCCGGCCAGAGCCGCCGTGGCCATCAGCGCCGACAGAAGACAGGACTTGAACGAGAGACGCATCATCGACCTCCGCTTTCGGGATCCGCTTCAGGAATGTCCCGGCGCCCCCGCGCCGCATCGCAACCCAAAGGATTAGAACCGTGGCCGGCGGAGCCGGTCAACAGAAACGCGGCTTGATTCGTGGCGATTAAGCGGGTTCGAGCAGTGGCCAGGCGGTGTCGCGGGGGTCGATCACAACCGGCGGCGCCGGCCAGTCGATGCCGATCGCCGGATCGTCGAAACGAATACCGCGGCCGAAACCGGGCTCGAAATCGCGCCCCATGTGATAGAGCAGGTCGCAATCCGGCGTCAGGGTGAGGAAGCCATGGGCGCAGCCTTCGGGCAGGAAGACGGCCCGCATCGACTGCTCGTCCAGCTCGACCCCGTGCCAGCGCCGATAGGTCGGACTGTCCGGCCGGAGGTCGACGGCGACGTCGAAGGCCGCACCGCGCACGGCCCGGATCAGCTTGGCCTCGGCCCGCGGCGGATCCTGGTAGTGCATGCCGCGCAGCGTATGGCGCGCCAGATTGCGCGAGAGATTGACCTGGGTCGGCGTGAAGGCGCCGAGCCCGGCGGCCCTGAATTCCGCCGGGCAATAGAGGCGCGCGAAGAGGCCGCGCGCATCGGCATGGGGCTCCGCCTCGACCACGACCATTCCGGCGATCGGCGTGGCCAGGAAACGCATCCTAGACCTCGCGCAGAGCCGGGACAGCGACCCGGAAGCGGCAGCCGCGCGCCTTGAGCGGGGCGAGCGAGCCGGCGATTTCCGCCGCCAGGTTCCAGGGCAGGATCACCACTTCGTCCGGCGCCGCCGCGATCAGCGCCTCGGGCGAGACGATCGGGATATGGCTGCCGGGCAGCAGACGGCCCTGCTTGGCCGGGCTGCGGTCGGCGACCATCAGAATGTCGTCCGCGGTGACGCCGCAATAGTTGAGGAAAGTATTGCCCTTGGCCGCGGCGCCGTAGGCGACGATCCGCTTGCCCGCCGCCTTGGCCTCGCGCAGATAGGCGAGGAAGCCCGCCTTCACCGCCGCCACCTTGGGTGCGAAACCGTCGTAACCCTCCGGCCGGTCGAGGCCCGCCGCCGCCTCCAGGGCGCGGACACGGGCGACCCCCGCCTCCTCCGCCCGGCTTGCACCGGCATGACAGGCGAAGACGCGGAGCGAGCCGCCGTGGGTCGGCAGTTCCTCGACGTCGAAGACGCGAAGCCCGACCGAGCCCAGCACCCGCTCCACCACCACGAGGGAGAGGTAGGAATAGTGCTCGTGATAGATCGTGTCGAACTGCACCTGGTCGATCAGGTTGAGCAGATGCGGGAACTCGAAGGTCACCACGCCCTCGGGCTTCAGCACTTCGGCGAAACCGGCGGCGAAACTCTTGATGTCCGGGACATGGGCGAAGACGTTGTTGGCCGCCATCAGGTCGGCCTTGAAGCCGCGCGCGGCGAGCTCGCGGCCCGAGTCCCGGTGGAAGAACACCACTTCGGTCGGAACCCCGGCGGCCCGTGCCACCTCGGCCACATTGGCGGCCGGCTCGACGCCGAGCACCGGGACGCCCCGCTCGACGAAATGGCGCAGCAGATAACCGTCGTTCGAGGCGACCTCGACCACCAGCGACTGCGGGCCGAGGCCGAAGCGCGCGATCATCGCCTCGGCATAGCGCCTGGCATGGTCGATCCAGCCCGGCGAATAGGACGAGAAATAGGCGTAGTCCGAGAAAATGTCCTCGGCCGGCACCACTTCGTCGACCTGCACCAGGAGGCAGGCGTCGCACACCCTGGCGTGCAGCGGATAGGACTTGTCGCGTCCCGCCGCGACGTCCTCGGCGGTGACATAGGAATTGGCCAGCGGCGTCTTGCCGAGGTCGACGAAAGTCCGGGTCAGCGGGGCGCCGCAGAAGCGGCAGGCGGGCACGGCGGTCATGATGATGCGAGAGCCTCGAAGCGGCGGATCTGGGCGATGGTCGTGTCGTGCATGTCCTGGCCGGCGATCCAGGCACGATACCATTCCGCCGTGAAATCGGTGAGCAGGTCGCCAGTGATACGGTCGCGCCAGGGCAGCAGGCGGCGCGCCAGTCGAGAGTCGATCGCCAGGGTCTTCATTTCGACCGAGCCGGGCACCGGCTCGTGGACATAGCCCTTGCTGTCGCCGAGGGCCGCGAGCACCGCCTCGGCCAGGCGGCCCACGGTGACGTCGGCCCCGGGCAGCGGTCCGAAGTTGAGCGACGGCGGCACGTCGCGCCCGGCCGCCAGGTCCTCGGCGAAAACGAGATAGCCGGCGATACAGTCGAGTACATGCTGCCAGGGCCGTGTCGCCTCGGGATGGCGAAGGACGAGTGGCCGGCCGGCGACCACGGCACGCACCGCGTCGGGCACCAGGCGGTCGGCCGCGAAATCGCCGCCGCCCACGACATTGCCGCCCCGCGCGGTCGCCACCCGGACCCCGGCGGGGCCGAGGAAGCTCCGCGCCATCGACGATGTGGCGATCTCGCAGGCCGCCTTGGAGGCCGAATAGGGATCCTTGCCGCCGAGCGGGTCGGTTTCGGCGAAGGCATGGCCCGCCTCGGCATTGGCGTAGACCTTGTCCGAGGTGATCACCAGGACCGCCTGCAGTCCCTCGACCCGGCGCAGCGTGTCGAGCAGATGCACGGTGCCGAGCACATTGGTGGCGAAAGTCTCGACCGGATCGGCCAGGGAACGGCGCACGATCGGCTGGGCCGCCAGGTGAAGGACGATCTCCGGCGCCGCCGCGCGCACCGTGGCTTCGACCGCCGCCGGATCGCGCAGGTCGACCAGATGGGATTCGACGACGTCGCCGACCCGGGCGAGGTCGTAGAGCGCCGGGCTCTCCGGCGCCAGGGCGAGACCGGTCACATGGGCGCCCATGCGATGCAGCCAGAGCGCCGCCCAGCTTCCCTTGAAGCCGGTGTGCCCGGTCAGCAGGACCTTGCGGCCGGCCCAGAAGCCGGCGTCGGGGCTCCGCGATGCCAAATCGGCCATCACTCTTGCCACTGTTTCCAGGGCGCGTCGCCCTTGGCCCAGAGCGCTTCGAGCACGTTCTTGTCGCGCAGCGTGTCCATGGCGTGCCAGAAGCCGGCATGGCGGAAGGCGACCAGCTCGCCGTCCCGCGCCAGACCTTCCAGCGGCGCCGCTTCCCAGGGGGTGGAGTCGCCCGCGATGCGGTCGACCACTTCCGGCTGAAGGACGAAGAAACCGCCGTTGATGAAGGCGTTGTCGCCCGGCGGCTTCTCCGTGAAGCTGGTCACCTTGTCGCCTTCCATGCGGAGCGCGCCGTAGCGCCCGGGCGGGATCACCGCGCCGATGGTGGCGAGCCTGCCGTGGGCCTTGTGGAAGGCGATCGAGCCCGCGATGTCGATGTCCGAGACGCCGTCGCCATAGGTCAGGCAGAAACTCTCGCCCGGGGTCAGGTAGTTGCGCACCCGTTTCAGGCGCCCGCCGGTCATGGTCTCTTCCCCGGTGTCGACCAGGGTGACCTTCCACGGCTCGGCCGTGGTCTGGTGATAGGTGATGCGGCCCGAGGCGGCGTCGATCGTCACGTCCGAATGGTGCAGGACGTAATTGGCGAAATATTCCTTGATCATATAGCCGCGGTAGCCGCAGCAGATCACGAAGTCGTCGATGCCGTGGTGGGCATAGATCTTCATGATGTGCCACAGGATCGGCCGCCCGCCGATCTCGATCATCGGTTTCGGCCGAAGATGCGATTCTTCCGAGATGCGGGTGCCGAGGCCGCCCGCCAGGATGACCGCTTTCACGTGAGCCCCCCTCCCGCCGTCAGCCGGCGACCCGCTTTAGGTAGCATTTCGGCCAATAGGTGACGCGGTTGCGCACCAGCCCCTCGTTGAAGGGGAAGGCCGGCTCCTCGAGCACGAATTCTTTGGTCGTCGCCAGGAAGGCGTCGACGGCCGAAATCGGGTTGTTCCAGGTCCAGTCCGGGCTGGTGCGGGGCGCGCCCACCACCTGGGCCATGATGCCGTCGCAGGCGACGATATAGGAATTCGCCGTGACCAGCGGCGAGTAGAGCTTCAGCTCGGCCTCGACATGGTCCTTCAGGTGGTTGCTGTCGAGGATGACCAGCACGGTCTCGCCCGGCTTCACCTGGTCCCTTACCGCGGCGACCGTCTCCGGCGCGGTCGAGCTGCCCTCGATCAGGGTGATCCGCTCGAACATCGGATGCGCCTCGATGGCGGCGCGGTTGTGCTTCCTGATCTCGATGTCGATGCCGACCACGCGGCCCTTGCCCATGGCCTCGAACAGGCTGGCGTAGAAGACCAGGGAGCCGCCGTGGGCGACGCCGGTTTCGATCACCACGTCCGGCTTCACCTGGAAAATGATTTCCTGGATGCGGATCATGTCTTCGGGAAGCTGGATCACCGGCCGTCCCAGCCAGGAGAAGCCATAGACGTATTTGACGTCCCAGCCGATGCGCAGCCAGGCGGCGGAGACGGCTTCGAAGGCTTCGGCCGTGTCGAACTTCAGCTCGCGCTTGGCGCCGGTCTCGTCCTCGACAACGACCACGCCGCGCTTATCGTCGATCAACAGCATCTGTCAGAAACTCCTGGGGATGCGCCCGGATCAAGGCGGGCAAGTCCGTGAGAAGATCGCCCGCGGGGGGCTCGAATTCTGCCGCCAGCCGGGCCGTGTCGATCGGCACGAAGCCGACCGTGGGCCCGTCCGGGGCGAAGCTGGTGCGCCAGCCGAAGGCATCGCCGAGGGCTTTGGCGATGTCGCCGTGACGGGTATTGCGCCCGCCCGCGACATTGTAGAGCCGGTGGCGGCCCGCCGTGGCGATGGCGATCGCCAGCCGGGCGACATCGGCGAGGGCGACGTAATCCTTGGCCGACTCCGGCCCCTGGCCGAAGCGGACGGCGCCGCTCGCCAGCCCTTCGGCCGCGACGGCGCCGAGAAAATTGGCGCCCCCCATGCCGGGGCCATAGACGTTGGAGACGCGCGCGACCCGGACCGCCGGATGGTCGGTCGCCAGGCACAGCGCCTCGCCCGCCAGCTTGGTGATGTTGTAGAGGTCGGAGGGATCGGACGGCAGCACCGGCAGTTCGCCCTCCTCCGCCGTCGCCTGCGCCCTTGCATAGACCCGGGTCGAGGACAGGAAGAGGAAAGAGTCGAAGCGCCCATGGGCGAGCAGCCGGCTGGTCACCGCGACATGGGCTTCGGCCGTGTCATGGGGCCGGCGGCGGAAATCCGCGGTTAGGCCGATGCAGTCGACGACGTGGCCGAGCGGCGCGCCGCCCGCCAGCACCGCCGACAGCTCCGCCCGGCCGACCGCCAGCACGTCGAAGCCGCACTCACGCCCGGCGGCGGCGATGGCGCCGCCGATGAAGCCGCCCGCGCCGAAAACCGTGAGCCGGCTCATGGCGCCTTCCGCCAGCGCCGCAGGGTGGCCGGCACGCCGGCGACCATGGCATAGGCCGGCACCTCGCCGCGCACCACCGAGCCCGCCGCAACCACCGCGCCGCGCCCGATCCGGGTGCCGTCCAGCAACACGCAATTGGCGCCGATCCAGACGTCGTCCTCAATCACGATGCCGCCCCGGCTGGGCTGGAAGCCCTGTTCGCGGATCGGCCGGTCGGGATCGGCGAATTCGTGGTTGGTGGGGGCGAAAGTGCAATTGGCCGCGATCAGGACATTCTCGCCGATGGTGATGCCGTGGCCGGTATAGAACACGCAGCCCGAATTGACATAGGAGCCAGCACCGATCACCACGTCGCCGCTGCCGCCCGCCGGCTTCACCTTGACGAAGGAATCGATCATCACCCCTTCGCCCACGACGATCTTCGAACCGCGCACCGAATCTTCGATGTCGGCGAGCGGCGAGATGCGGGCGGTCTTGGCGATGACGAGCATTTCGGGGGAGGCGGCTTCCTGTTCGGTCTCTCATACGCCGAATTGTCGAAAGCTGTCGAGGCGTTTGGCCGCGGCGGCGGTGTCGCGGCGTTGTCAACCCCGCGGCGATGTGACAGGCTGCGCGCCGTTTTCGGGTTGCGCGGGTGGGCGCCGCCCGGACGGGGGACGGGAACCGATGTTCGACTTCAGCCGCCGGGACCGGTGTCCGGTCTGTTCGGCCAGCGGCGGGCGATGCCTTTACGACGAAGCCTTCGATGCGGGTCGCACCCGGAAGTTCCTGGAGACCTATTACCAGTCCCGGCTGGACCTCGGCCGCCTGGCGCGCGGGCGCTATGCCGTGCTGCGCTGCGACGGCTGCGGCCTCTATTTCCAGCGCGACACCTTGACCGGCGCGGGCGAAATCCATCTCTACGAAGAGGCGATCTCGGCCGCGAGCAGCCTGCGCAAGCGCGAAGACTCGGACTATGCCTATTTCCGCAGCCTTCTGCGCGACGCCGAGGCGATCCGCGAGCTCGTCCCCGGCAAGCGGCCGCGGGCGATCGAAGTGCTCGATTTCGGCATGGGCTGGGGCCATTGGACTTTCGCGGCCAAGGCCCTCGGCCATTCATCCTGGGGTGCCGAACTATCGCCCCGCCGGGTCGAATTCGCGGCGGCGAGTGGAGTTCGCATCGCCGATCTGGACCAGATGCCGGACGGCTTCTTCGACTATATCAACACGGACCAGGTGCTGGAGCATGTCACCTGCCTCCGCGAGGTCACGGCGCTGGTCGCCCGCCTGCTGAAGCCGGGCGGCGTGCTCAAGGTCTTCGTGCCGGACGGCAGCCGCCTCGGCCGCGTGCTCGGCCCCACCTATCAGCCGGCCAAGGACGCGATCCAGCCGCTCGAGCATGTGAACGGCTTCACCCGGACCTCGCTCGACCGGTTGATGGCCGATTTCGGGCTGCACCGCATTCCGCCCTCGGGCTTCGGCTCGGCCGGGCGACGGCTGCATTGGCTGGCCCGCGGCCTGACCAGGCCCCAGGCGCCGGATGGCTATTTCAGGAAGCAGTGAGGCGATGAAGCTCGTTCAGTTCATGATCGGCCGTGCCGGCGGGGCGGAGAATTTCTTCATCAAGCTCGCCCGTGCCCTGGCCGAACGGGGCGTCGAACAGCATCTGATCGTGAACGAGGGCGCCCAGCTGACCGAGGACGCGCGGGCGACCGGCCTGCCCCTGACCGTGCTGCCGGTCAGCAAATGGTTCGACCTCAGGGGTCGTCTCCTGCTGCGCCGGACCCTGAAACAAGAGCAGCCGGACATCGTCATGGCCTGGATGAACCGCGCCGCCCGCCGCCTGCCGCGCGGGCCCTGGGTCGGCGTCGGCCGGCTGGGCGGCTGGTATCCGGTGCACAACTACAAGAGCTGCGACTGGCTGATCGGCAATACGCCGGGCATCGTCAAACATATCGTCGACGACGGCTGGCCGGCCGAGCGGGCCGTGCTGATCACCAATTTCGGCGAACTGCCGGACCAGCCGGCGGCCGCGCGTGCGACGCTGGAGGTGCCGCCCGGCGCCTTCCTGATCATGGCCCTCGGCCGGCTCGACTTTTCCAAGGGCTTCGACGTGCTGATCGACGCCATGGCCCGCCTGCCCGGCCATGTGCACCTCAGGATCGCCGGGCGTGGCCCGGTCGAGGACGATCTGAAGCGCCAGGTCGCGGCCGCCGGCCTCGGCGACCGGGTCCGCTTCCTCGGCTGGCGCACCGACCAGGCGGCTTTGCTGAAGGCGGCCGATCTCTGCGTCTTTCCTTCGCGGGAAGAACCCCTCGGCAATGTCACGCTGGAAGCCTGGAGCGTCGGCCTGCCGGTGGTCACCACCCGTTGCGAGGGCCAGGCCTGGCTGGTGCAGGACGGGATCAACGGGCTCCAGGCCGATCCCGGCGACGTCGAGGGCCTGGCGGCGGCGATCCGCCGTGCCATGGACGACGAGGGCCTGCGCCAAGCGATCGCGGCGGCCGGCCACGAGACCTGGCGGCAGAACTATTCGAAGCAGGTGATCTGCGACCGCTACCTCGACTTCTTCGCCCGCCTTCAGAGGAAGCCGAACAGCTTGTAGCCGGTCTTCCGCTTGGCGTCCTTCCAGCACATGTGGAAGAACAAGACGGTGGTCCACAGCGACATGGGCGGCAGCTTCCGGCGTACCCGGAAACAGCCCATCGTATAGCGCCAGCGCTGGCGGATCCGCTCGGCCAAGCTCTTCGCGGTATAGAGCGTCGGCGAGCTGGAGCCGCGGTAGAAGTGATAGGCCGGCCCCTCGACATAGGCGACCATGTCGCGCACCACGAATTCGGCGATCGTATAGGAGGCGGCGCACCAGGGCGTGCCCAGCTCGGGCCAGCGGCGCAGCATGATTTCCGCCCCGCCCTCGGAACGGACGACGCCGTAGAACCATTCGGAAGGGAAATGCAGGCTGCCCGGCGGCTTGCCCCGGGCGATCCGCGCGGCGAAGCCAAAGATGTTGGGCTTGGGTGTCAGCCGCTCGCGCCCCTCGGGCGAGATCCGCTCGGCGGCGCCGACCGCCAGCATCTTGGTCGGATCGGCCTCCAATGCAGCGAGCAGGCGCGAGAGGAAATCCGGGCTCGACTTGTCGTCGGCCGCGCGCAGGCAGAAATACTCACCCATCGAGGCGGCCAAGCCGATCGTATGGACGAAATTGTCGATCACGCCGAGATGCTTTTCGTTCGGGATCACCTGGAAGCGCGGGTCGCGGGCGCAGAAGGCCTCTGCGATCTGCCGCGTCTCGTCGGTCGAGCCGTTCTCGACGATGATGGCGCGGAAATCCCGGTAGTCCTGGTCGGCGATGCACTGAAGCGCGCCTTCGAGGGTGCGCGCCCCGTTGTAGACCGGGAAGGCGACCACCAGTTTCGTGGCCGGCAGGGTCTCGATGGTCATGGCGCCTCCCAGGCGGGGCTGCTGCGCAGCAACCCGCAGGCCAGGAGATCGGCGCTGGTGCGGTAGCGGCGCGAGCCTTCGTAAAGTGCCGGCCTGGCGAATTTCTCCGGCTGGGCCAGCATGGCGTGATAATGGACGCTGCCCTTGGCGTGCTGGCCGCGCGCCGCCTTATAGGCGGTCTCGGCTGCGACATCGATATACTTGAAGTGCAGCAAGGCACCCCAGACGTCACCCAGCGCGACCCGCGGGGTCAGGGAATGCGGCCCGCCCGGGAAACCCATGCCGTCACGCCAACGGACCAGCGGCACCTTGCTCATGACCAGCGGCGGCCGCGGAAAGCGGCGCTTCACCAGCCCGTTCACGATCTGCAGGAAGAAGGCTTCGAACGGCCCCGGCATCAAGGCGCGATCGAGGCCCTGGAAGCGCCGGATCAGCCAGCGCTGAAAGGCGTTCGGCGGGTTGCGGCGCTCGAACAGGCGCTCCCGCGTGCCGCCCAGGAGGTCGAGCCCGGGGGTCGGGAAGCGGCGGAGGTGCTTGGACGAGGGCGGCGCCAGACGGAAACCGTCGCCGTCGAACCAGGGGAAATGTTCCAGCATCGACTCGCCCGGGCGATAGGCGCTCCGGTCCAATGCCTCGGCCGCATACATATCGACCATGGGGGTGAACAGGGCTTCCGCGCCCTGGGCTTCGAGATGGTCGAGCAAGCGGGCGAGCGGCCGGCTCTCGCAGCCGGGATAGACCAGCAGTTCGTCGATGTCGCTGAACAGCAGCCAGCGGCCGGCGCCGTAGCGGGCGCCCAGTTCCGCCCGCCACTGGGCCTTGTGCTGCTTGTAGGTGGTGCCGTTCGGTTCGTAGACCGAGACGTCCGGCATCCCTTCGATCAGGGCACGGGTGGCATCGGTCGAACGATCGTCGACGATGACGAAATGGCCGATGCCGAGGGCACGGTGATGGCGGAGGAAATCCTCGATCCGCAGCGCCTCGTTATGGGCCAGCAGCACGGCGATGCAGCGCACCTCGGCGCCGACCGCCCGCTCCACCACCGGGCTCAGGCTGCGCAGGCTCACTGCGTCACCCCTTTGGCCCGTTCGAGCTGCTTGGTATATTTCGCCACCCGGAAGAAGGCGAACAGCAGGGCGAGGGAAACGCCGTACCAGCCGAGCACGAAATGCCGGCGCAGCACATAGGCCTTCAGGAAGGCGAAGGGGAAGATGGTCAGCGCCTTGGCGATCAGCGGCCCGGCCGCCTTCCGCTTGGCCGTCTTGGCGTGGAGATCGGTATAGGAATTATATTTGGCGATCAGATGGCCGAAGGAGCGGAAGGCGTAGTGATCGAGCACGCCCGACAGGCGGCCGATCTTCTGCCCCGGCGGGATCACCACCTTGTCGTGCACCGGGCTGTCGGCGAAGCGCATGACCGAGCGGCGATAGAGGCGCAGCCAATGGTCCGCCGGGGCGAAGCGGCGCGGCGCCGTCTCGCCCGGCAGCACCACGCGGCGTGCCAGCGTATAGCCGTCGAGCGCCGGCGCGGGCGCGAAAAGGGCGCGGATCTGGGCCGCCAGGGGGGCAGAGACCACTTCGTCACCGTCCAGGTTCAGCACCCAGTCGTTGCGGCACAGATCCTCGCCGAAGCGCTTCTGCGGGCCGTAGCCGGGCCAGGCGTTGAAGACGACGCGGGCGCCCTTCTGCTCGCAGATCGCCTGGGTGCCGTCGGTGCTACCGCTGTCGATCACGATCACTTCGTCGACCAGGCCAGCCACACTGTCGATCACGCGGCCGATCGTCGGCGCTTCGTTCTTGGCGATGACGAAGGCCGAGATGGGCAGCGTTACGGCTGTCATCGCCGCCGCTCCAGGGCGGCCCGGTGCAACTCGTCGATCTTGCGGCCCAGGGCGGCGGGCGCGTAATGCGCCTCGGCATAGGCGCGGGCACGGCGGGCGCGGGCCAGACGGTCGCCATCGTCGGCCATCAGGGGGCCGACGGCAGCGGCGATCTGGTCGGCCGCCGGGGCGTCGAAATGGACGGCGCCGGATTCTTCCGGTGCGATCTCGGTCAAGGCCCCGCCCATCTTGCAGACGGCGAGCGCAGCACCCGAAAACATGCCCTCCACCGCGACCCGGGCGAAGGCTTCCTTGTGGCGCGAGGGGACGACCAGCACGGCCGCCCGGCGCATCCAGTCCATGGTTTCGGCGAAGGGCCGGGGGCCGAGGAAGCTCAACCGTTCGTGGCGCTTCACCGCATCGAGGAAGGCGGTCTGATACTCGCTCGGTTGCGAGCAGTCGGTGGTGCCCATGCGGAAGCCGCCCAGCGCCACCGCGCGCCAATCCGGATGGGCGTCGAGCAGGGGCGCCATCGCCTCGGCGAAGGGCAACGCCCCCTTGCTGCCGACGATGCGGCCGACGAAGAGCACCACCTTCTCCTTGCCGGCGAAGAGTTCGTCGTCGGGGATGGTGGCGGCCTCGGTGGTCACGACATTGGCGACCCGGTGCACCAGGTGGCGCGGCACGCCCGGCACCGCCTCATAGAGCCGGTCCTCGATCCAGCCGCTGAGCGCGATCACGCCGGCCAGGATGCCGAGCTGGTCGCCGATGCTCTTCGGCGGGCGCAGCTCGCGCATTTCCATCGGATCATTGTGCAGGAACAGGAAGACCGGAATCTCGGGAAATTCCCGTTGCAGCATGACCGCCATCAGGGGCCGGTTGTGGACATGGATGATGTCCGGCTTGGCGCGGCGGAGTGCGCGCCGCAGCCCCTCGAAATAAAACAGCGCTTCCCAGCCCATGACATAGGCGGCCTTGAAGCGCCAGGTCAGGTAGAAGGACGGCACCGGTTGCAGGCGTGCCCCGCTCAGGGGATCGGGGCACGCCTTGCCCAATACCGTGACCTCGCCCGTCTCGACGCCCGCCATCTGGTCGACGCAGAGCGCGATCGCCCCCGCCGCCGTCACCGAATAGCGTTCCTTGAACGGGATGACGTCGACGATATGCACGGGCCGCTCCTTCGTCAGGCAGGCGGCAGGGCTTCCTCGGCGAGGCGGGCGACCGCATCGTCGAGACCCAGCACGACCTGTTCGCCGCCGAGCAGCTTGCGCAGCGCGACCTTGCCTTCTTCGGCCTCGCGCTTGCCGAGGACGAGCATATAGGGGGTCTTCACCAGCGAATGCTCGCGGACCTTGAGGTTGATCTTCTCGTTCCGCGTATCGAGTTCGACCCGGAGGCCGCGCGCCTTCAGGGCCGCCACCACCTGCTCGGCGTAACCATCTGCGTCCGAGGTGATGGTCGCCACCACGGCCTGGGTCGGGCTGAGCCACAGCGGCAGGTGACCGGCGTAATGCTCGATCAGGATGCCGATGAAGCGCTCGAGCGAGCCGAGGATGGCCCGGTGCAGCATCACCGGGCGCTGCTTCGAGCCGTCGGCCGCGATATAGCTGGCGTCGAGGCGCTGCGGCAGCAGGCTGTCGAGCTGGTGGGTGCCGCACTGCCAGGTCCGTCCGATCGCATCGCGGAGATGGAATTCGATCTTCGGGCCGTAGAAGGCGCCGTCGCCGGGCGAGACTTCGAAGCTGAGGCCCGCTTCCGTGATGGCGGCGGCGAGATCGCCCTCGTTCTTATCCCATTCGGCATCGGTGCCGATGCGCTTTTCGGGGCGCGTCGCCAGGATCACCTTGAAGTCCGAGAAGCCGAGGTCGGCATAGA
Organism: Zavarzinia sp.; assembly: GCA_041915065.1. GTDB lineage: Bacteria > Pseudomonadota > Alphaproteobacteria > Zavarziniales > Zavarziniaceae > Zavarzinia. Next base: position 832 of record JAYSCC010000012.1, on the reverse strand, counting down.
CCGATTCGAGCAGGCGGCAGAACTTCTTGGTCTCCTCCACCACCTGGTCGGCGGTGCAGAAGATATGGGCGTCGTCCTGCACGAACTGGCGCACGCGCATGATGCCGTGCAGCGCGCCCGAAGGTTCGTTGCGGTGGCAGCAGCCGAATTCGGCCATGCGGATCGGCAGGTCGCGATAGGAGACGAGGCCCTGCTTGAAGATCTGCACGTGACCGGGGCAGTTCATCGGCTTCACGCCGAACATGCGCTTGCCCTCGTCCACCGGCACTTTCAACATATTGTCGCCATACATCTCCCAGTGACCCGAGGCGATGTAGAGCGAGCTGTCGACGAGCTGCGGCGTGCGCACCTCTTCGTAACCGTCGGCGTCGATCTTGCGGCGGATGTAATTCTCCAGGATGCGGTAGAGCGTCCAGCCCTTGGCATGCCAGAAGACCGAACCGGCCGCCTCTTCCTGGAGGTGGAACAGGTCCATCTCGCGGCCGAGCTTGCGGTGGTCGCGCTTTTCCGCCTCTTCGAGCTGGTGGAGATAGTCCTTCAGCTCTTTCTCGTCGCGCCAGCAGGTGCCGTAGATGCGCTGGAGCATGGCGTTGCGATGATCGCCCCGCCAATAGGCGCCGGCCACCTTCATCAGCTTGAAGCCGTGGCCGAGCTTGGCCGTCGAGGGCAGGTGGGGGCCGCGGCAGAGGTCGATGAAATCGCCCTGTCTATAGAGGCTGATGTTCTGGCCGGCCGGGATGTCGCGGATGATCTCCGCCTTGTAGATCTCGCCCTTGTCGAGGAAGAAGGCGGCGGCGGCATCGGGCTCCCAAACCTCGCGCTTGATCGCCTC
>JAYSCC010000011.1:0-18471 GCA_041915065.1 Zavarzinia sp. | reverse complement strand
GACAGCCGCATTCCCGCCCGCCCCTACCGCCTGCTGGCCCGGCCGGAGCCGGTCGAAGCCATGGCCGAAGTGCCGGACGGCCCACCCCGGCGCTTCCGCTGGCGCGGCCGGCTGCACGAAGTGGCCCGGGCCGAGGGGCCGGAGCGGATCGCCCCCGAATGGTGGCGGCCAGGAAGCCTGCCAGGAAGCCTGCCAGGAAGCCTGCCAGGAAGCGTGATTGGCGGCGACGGTCCGACGCGCGACTATTTCCGCGTCGAGACGGCGGAGGGCGCCCGCCTCTGGCTCTACCGCGCCGGGCTCTTCGGCCAGGAGACCGAACGGCCGTCCTGGTACCTGCACGGTTTCTTCCTGTGAACGCGCCGGGTTACGCCGAGCTGGCGGTGACGACGGCCTATTCCTTCCTGCGCGGGGCCTCCTCGGCGGACGAACTGGTGCTGACCGCCAAGGCCCTGGGGCTGGCCGGAATCGGCGTCGCCGACCGGAACTCAGTCGCCGGCGTCGTCCGCGCCCATGTCGCCGCCAAGGAAGCCGGGCTTTACCTCGCGGTCGGCGCCCGCCTGGTCTTTGCCGACGGCACGCCGGACATCCTGGCCTATCCGGCCGACCGGGCCGGCTGGGGCCGGCTGTGCCGCCTGCTCAGCCTGGGCAAGGGCCGGGCCGGCAAGGGCGATTGCCAGATCGGCCTCGACGACCTGCTGGCTTGGGGCGAGGGCTTGAACCTGATCGTGGTGCCGCCGCCCCTGCCCGACTATCCGGTGCTGGAACGGAGCCTCGAACGCCTGCGCGGCTGGCCGCTCTGGCTCGGCGCCGCGATCACCTATCGGGGCGACGACCACCGCCGCCTGGCCCGGCTGCGGGCGCTGGCATCGGCGAAAGCCGTACCCCTGCTGGCGCTCGGCGACGTGCTCTATCACGGGGCGGCGCGCCGTCCGCTGGCCGACGTGATGACCTGCATCCGCGAGCATGTGACGCTGGAGAACGCCGGCCGCCGGCTGGACGCCAATGCCGAGCGCCACCTGAAGGCCCCGGCGGAGATGGCCCGCCTGTTCCGCGGCGCGCCCGAAGCGGTCGGGGAGTCCCTGCGTTTCCTCGACGCCTGCCGCTTCTCGCTCGACGAATTGTCCTACGACTATCCGGACGAGATCCTGGAAGGTTACCCCGATGCCCAGTCGGCCCTGGTGGCGCTGGCCTTCGAGGGCGCGAAGCGGCGCTATCCGGCCGGCGTGCCGGACAAGGTGACGGCGGCGCTGGAGCACGAGCTGGCGCTGATCGCCCGGCTCTCCTACGCGCCCTATTTCCTGACCGTGCACGACATCGTGCGCTTCGCCCGGAGCCGGAAAATCCTGGCCCAGGGGCGCGGCTCGGCGGCCAATTCGGTGGTCTGCTACTGCCTCGGCGTGACCGAGGTCGACCCGCAGAGCGTCGACCTCCTGTTCGAGCGTTTCGTGAGCGAGGAACGGCGCGAGCCGCCCGATATCGACGTCGACTTCGAGCACGAGCGGCGCGAGGAAGTGATCCAATATATCTATGCGCGTTACGGCCGCGAGCGCGCCGGCCTGACCGCGACCGTGATCGCCTATCGCTCGCGCAGTTCGATCCGCGAGGTCGGCAAGGTCTTCGGCCTGTCGGAAGATGTCGTCGGCCGCCTCTCCGGCACGCTGTGGGGCTGGAGCAGCAAGGGCGTCGATCCCGAGCATGTGGCGCGCGCCGGCCTCGACCCCTCGGATCCGCGCCTCGCCCAGGCCCTGACGCTGGCCAGGGAATTGCTCGGCCTGCCCCGGCATCTGTCCCAGCATGTCGGCGGCTTCGTGATCACCCGGGGGCGGCTCGACGAGCTGGTGCCGATCGAGCCGGCGGCGATGGAAGGCCGCACCGTGATCGAATGGGACAAGGACGATATCGACGCGCTGCGCATCCTCAAGATCGACGTGCTGGCGCTGGGCATGCTCTCGGCCGTGCGCCGTGCGCTCCATCTGCTGCACGACCATTACGGCATGAGCCCGGAAATGGCGGCCATCCCGCGCGAGGAGGCGGTGGTCTACGACATGCTGTGCGCGGCGGATTCGGTCGGCGTCTTCCAGGTCGAAAGCCGGGCGCAGATGACCATGCTGCCGCGCCTGAAACCCCGCCACTATTACGACCTGGTGATCGAAGTGGCGATCGTGCGCCCGGGGCCGATCCAGGGCGACATGGTGCATCCCTACCTGCGCCGCCGGAACGGCCAGGAGAAGGTCGACTACCCGGGGCCGACCGAGGGCGATCCGGACGAGCTGCGTCACGTGCTGGAAAAGACCTGTGGCGTTCCCCTGTTCCAGGAACAGGCGATGCGGATCGCCATCGTCGCCGCCCGCTTCACGCCGAGCGAGGCGGACCAGCTCCGCCGCGCCATGGCGACCTTCCGCCGGGTCGGCACCATCCACCAGTATCGCGACAAATTCATCGACGGCATGGCCACCCGCGGTTACCCGAAGGATTTCGCGGAACGCTGCTTTTCCCAGATCGAAGGCTTCGGCGACTACGGCTTCCCGGAATCCCATGCCGCCTCCTTCGCCCTGCTGGTCTATCTCTCGGCCTGGATCAAGTGCCGCTATCCGGACGTCTTCGCCGCCGCCCTGCTGAACAGCCAGCCCATGGGCTTCTACGCCCCGGCCCAATTGGTGCGCGACGCGGCCGAGCACGGGGTCGAAATCCGCCCGGTCGACATCAACGCCTCGCATTGGGACAACGGGCTGGAGCCGGGCGGTCAGGGCAGCGTGCATCCCCGCTTCGCCGCCCGCGCGGGCGAGATCAAGGCGCGCCACGCCCTTCGCCTCGGCTTTCGCCAGATCGACGGCTTCCGCGAGGCCGACGCCGCCCTGATCGCCGAGAAGCGCGGTGCCGGCTATGATTCGATCCGGGACCTCTGGCTTCGCACCGGTCTCGCGCCTTCGGTGCTCGAACGGCTGGCCCTGGCCGACGTCTTCCGTTCCCTCGGGCTCGACCGGCGCGATGCGCTCTGGGCCGTGAAGGGCCTGCGCCGGGCCGGCGACAAGGACGACCTGCCCCTGTTCCGCTTGGCCGCCGAAGCCCCGGTGGAGCCGGACGCCCATCTGCCGCCCCTGACGCCGGGCCAGCAGGTGATCGAGGATTACCGCTACCTGAACCTCTCGCTGAAGGCCCATCCGGTCGGCTTCCTGCGCCCGAAGCTGGCGGCCCTGGACGTCACGCCGAACGGCCGTCTGGCCGGGCTTCGCGACGGCAAGCGTCTCACCGTCTCCGGCCTCGTCCTGGTGCGCCAGCGCCCGGGCACGGCGAGCGGGGTGATCTTCATGACCCTCGAAGACGAGACCGGCATCGCCAATATCGTGGTCTGGCCCAAGGTCTTCGAACAGTTCCGCCCGATCGTCATGGGCGGCCGCCTGGTCACCGTGACCGGCCGCCTGCAATCGGCCGAAGGCGTGATCCATGTGGTCGCGGAGACGATCGTGGACCGCGGCGATCTGCTCGCCGCCCTCGGCCGCCGCGAGACGCAGGAGGTCATTCCCAAAGGGCGCAATTTCCAATAGATTTGTCGGAACGGAAAAATTCCACAGGTTGTTTTTCCTGCCGTCGAAGAGGTGGCCGATGATGAGACGTATCCTCGACTGGCTCGGCCGGCCAGGCCGGAAACCGCGCCGAAACCCCGAAGTCGCAAAAGTCACCGAAGTCGCTGGATTCACCAATTTCGGCGACTTCGTCCTCCGCGCGGTGGAAAACGAGCGCAAAACTTTCGACATGCAGATCGCCGCGCGCAAGGCCGGCCTGCCCTATGTCCTGCTCGCGCCTGCCGTGCCGCTGCCGGCGTCGGCGTCGGCCGGTTGGTTCGGCGGCGCCCCCGATCTGCCGGCCGACACGCCCTGGCCGGCCCATGACGGCGTGCCCCTTCTCTTCGCCTGCCAGATCGATCTGGCCGCCCTGCCGGCGGATCTCTGGGGTGGGCTCGGGCCGCGTCGCGGCTGGCTCGCCGTGTTCTTTCATCCGGACGAGGTGATCTGCCGCGTGCTCCACGTCGATGGCCCGCTGCAGACACGCGACGGGCCGCCCCAGAAGGATGCTTCCTGGGCCCGCCCCCTGCCCAGCATGGCCGGCGGTCCCATTCCGGATGATTTGCCGCGGTGGCCGATCGTCGCCACGCGACGGGTGGGCGACCTGCCGCTGCATATGAGGCGGCGCAAGGGGGAAGTTCCCGATTGTCCCGATCCGCGCGACGCCGAAGTCCGCGACCTGGCCGACCCCGCCTATCAACCCTTCGACGAGATGACGCTGACAGCACTTCTCGACGCCGTCGAAGAAACCTTAGAGAGGAGCCCGAAGACGGTCGAAGCCCTGCTCGGCATGACTCTCCGCGACGGCGACCGCGCTGCGCTGCTGCGGATGGCGGATGGCGAGAAGGATGCGGTGGCCCGCTTCGACAGCATCCGAGAGGAATTGTCCCCGTTCGAAAGGTGTTTCGACCGCGCCGAAGTCGAGAAAAAATTGCCCCTCATCGCGGCCCTGCCGGCATTCAAGCTCACCTACCGGCGGGACGACGGCGAGGGTTATGTCGCTCTCGATCTCGTGACCTCGACGATCGGCGCCTCCCTGAAGGAAAGGCGCCACCCGAGATGGTATTACGACTATCTGGCGCAGCTCTGGCTCCGCGCGATCCACGCCTATACCCGGCAGGCCGATGCCCTACCGCCGGCGCTGCGGGCCCGCGTCGAGACGAACGGGCGCTTCGACGCCTTGCGTGAACAGGCCGGCATGGGACACGCCCCGTCTCGCCATCTCTATACGCCCTATGGGCCGGATACGGCGAACGAAGTGCTGCTGGAACTGCCGTCGAGCGACCTGATGGGCTGGGCCTGGGGCGATCTCTATTCGATCGCCCTGTTCATCGACCGCGGCGATCTCGCCCGCGGCGATTTCGACCGTGTAACCTGCGAAATATCGAACTAGCCTCGATCGAGCGTCTTGTAGAAAAACGTCGTCTCGGCGAGTGGGCCGTTCGGCTTGTGGGAATGGCCGGGGACCTGGCCGAAGGCGGTCCAGCCGCAGGCGCGGTAGAGGTGGTCGCCGGCGCTGCCGCTCTCGGTATCGAGCAGGAGGAGGCTGCGGCCGGCGGCGTGGGCGGCGGCTTCGGCAGCACCGAGCAGGCGGCGGCCGAGGCCCTGGCGGCGCTGGCAGGAATGGACCAGCATCTTGCCGACCTCGGCCCGGTGTGGCGCATTCGGCTGATGCGCGAACATCAGCATCACCGTGCCGACGATACGGCCGCCCGCCTCGGCGACGAGCAGGTGCTTTTCCCCCGCTGCGATGCCCGGCAATTGACCGCGCCAGAAACCGGCGGCGTCTTCCGCCGTCAGGCCGGCCATGAAATTGACCGAGGCGCCGTGCTCGACGGCATCGCGCAGCACGGCGGCCAGTTCGCCCAAGCGGGCCTCGGCCTCGGTGGCGTCGAGCGAGCGGATCGTGGTCATGCGCGGCCCCCTGCCCGGTTTAGGATCACGGCGTAGCGGACCGGCCGTTCGGTCGGATTGTGGAAGCGGGTCGGCTGGTCGAGGCGCATGAACAGGCAGTCGCCCGCCTCGAGCCGGAACGTCTCGTCGCCCGTGCCCATATCGAGGCTGCCCTCCAGCACCCAGACATGCTGCTCCGTCCCCGCGAGACGCTGGTTCTCGAAGGCGACGGTGGCGCCGGGCGGAAATTCGACCTCCACCAGGTCGACGGGTGAGCCGGTGCCGGCGGGCGAGACGTTACGGCGGAGATAGCCGGAGGCGGGATCGCGCCAAGTCTTCTGCCCGGCCCGGCGCGAGAGCGGGCCGGACGATCCCTCCGCCTCGGCGAAAAGGGCCGACAGGGTGGTGTCGAGCCCACCGCAGACCCTGCCGAGGAGTTGTGCGGTCGGGCTCGATTCCCCTCGCTCCACGCGGGAGAGCATGGCGCGGGAGACGCCCGCGGCATCCGCCAAGCCGTCGAGGGTCAATCCCCTCGTCTGGCGAAGGCTGCGGATGCGGGCACCGATGCGGCGGTCGAGGTCGTCGGAACTCATATGTGCAGAATATATTCCACTATAGTGGAAATCAACTGCCGCCCCGCCACAGGGATCTGGCGCTGGAGAAACAAGGCATCGGTGGAGCGATAAGCAGCCCACCGATGCCCTGAGTGTCGTGCCGGAGGCAGGCGCCGGCCCTCGGCACGACCGCCCTTATGCCGCTGCTTTGGCGCCTTTGACCGGAAGCGGCTCGTCCAGCTTCTGCCAGTCGATCAGGATGTCGCCCGCCTCGTTCTCGTATTTGAGGGCGCCGATCGCCTCGTATTTCGGCCGCACCTTCTCGGTCAGCAGGCCGACGCGCTTGAAGTTGGGCATCAGCCGCTCGAACAGCAGGTGCTGGAACACCGCGGTGATATGGCTCTTCAGGATGTGCTCGCGGCAGGCCTCGACGTCGAAGCCATATTCGCGGGCGACATCCATGCCGAACAGGCGGTCACGCATGATCAGGCTGGCCTGATAGGCGAATTCGGCGCGGTCTTCGATCTCTTCCTCGGGCAGGGTCTTGATCCAGTCTTCGAGGTAATTGACGCCGAAGGCGACGTGACGGCCCTCGTCGCGCATGACGAGCTCCACCACCTGCTTCAGCAGGGGATCGCGCGTCGTCTGGGTCATGGTGCCGAAGGCGGCCAGCGCCAGGCCTTCGATGATGAGCTGCATGCCGATGAACTTGAGGTCCCAGCGCTTGTCCTCGAGGACCTTATCGATCAGCGCCTTCAGGTTCGGGTTGATCGGATAGAGCCGGCCGCAGTGCTTGCGCAGATACATGTTGAAGGCTTCGACGTGGCGCGCCTCGTCGAAGGTCTGGCTGGAGGCATAGAGCTTGGCGTCGGCGGTCGGCGCGCAGGAGACGAGCTGCGAGGCGACCAGCATGGCGCCCTGCTCGCCGTGCAGGAACTGCGCGACGGTCTGGGCGTGGGCCTTCCAGGCGAAGCGGATCTTCTCCTCTTCCGGCAGCGCCTCATATTCGGGATAGCCGCCGAAGGGCAGCGTCGCCGGCTCCATCGGATAGTCCGAATAGTTCACCGGGGCGTCCCAGTCGACGTCCAGCGTGGCGTTCCAATTGTGCCGTTTGCCGAGCTCGTAGAGCTTGCGGATCTTGGCGTTGGCGCTGTCGTAATCCCAGTTGTAGGAACCGGTCAGCGGGGTGTGGAAGATCTCGCGGATCGTCTCCACGTCTTCCGGCGTCAGCTTCGCCACCATCTCGTCGTCGGCGAAATTCTCCCGCACGGTCTGCGGCGGCTGGTCCACAAGCTGAACTCGCATCTCTCATCCTCCCGTTATTGGCCCGTCCTGGGCTTCGGATAGAAGAATGCGAGGAGCGCTCACATGCATTGAGCCAGATCAATCGAACTGACTATTTGTCAGTTTTCTCCGCCGGGCGCCGGAAGGCGAGTGCGGCGACCATGCAGGCCAGCACCGCCAACCAGATCAGCCGGCTCTCGTAGCGGTCGTGCGGGTTCGAAAGGATGCCGCAGATCGCGGCATTGCCGACCAGCGCCGTGAAGGTGAAGGCGGAGAAGCGCGCTATGCCTTCCCGCCCGCTGCGAAAGCCGAAGACGGCGATCAGCGGCAGGGCCAGCCACGCCGCATAACCGACCGGGACATGGACATCGTTGAAGAGCTCGAAGGGGATCTTGCCCTTCCGCTGCTCGGCGCCCTGAAAGCCCGCCAAGTCCTCGGGCCGATAGGTCTGGATCGCCCAGCGGGCGTGCCAATGATCGTCGTTCAGCCCGTCGCCGGTGCCGATCAGGCCGAGTTGGTCGACGAAACTCTTCCAGGCGGACGACAGGTGCATGGTCGGATAGGCGCTGAGCGAAGCCCAGGTGATGCGTGACAGTTCGGGGCCCGCCTGTTCCCAGCCGCCGATCGCATAGAGCGGGCTGCCGCCCCACCAGAGGAAGGAATCATTCGACATCTGGCGCCCGTCCGGCTCGTAGAGTTCGGCCTGGTGGTCGCACAGCTTCAGCGTTTGATCGGGGCAATGGTCGGCCAGGTAGCGGCTGGCGATGCCGTCCTGCACCAGGCGGCCGAACAGGAAAATGTCGCCCCCCGGGGTGAAGACGAATTTGTCGTAGAGCACCCAATTGCTGGCCGGCACCAGGAAGGTGCCGAAGCCGAGGGCGAAGACGCCGCCGACGAGGCGGAGCCAGGTGCGCCGGCTCCAACCAGCGGAACGCCGGGCCAGATGGCCGAGCGCCGCCGCCAGGGCAACGAAGCCGACAAGGCCGACGAGCAGGCCGACGGTGCCGGTATGGCTGCCGGCGCCGAGTGCCACCACGGCGAACAGCAGGATCTGGCGGCCCAGGCTCCGCCCCCGACGGCCCTCGACCAGCAGGAACAGCGCGAGCACGGCGGAAGGCGCCAGAATGTCGGGGAGGAGCTGCGCCGCGTACCAGGAAATGCCGGTCAGCAGGGCGAGCAGGATGGTGGCCGTACCGGCGAAAAGCACCGCATTGGCGCCGCGCAGGCCGAGCAGGCTGCGCCCGGCCTCGCCCACCACGGCGATCACGAGGAGGCACTGCACGACGATCGCCGGCCAATAGGCGAGACCGAGGTGCAGGCCCTCGATGAACAGGCCGTAGGGCGTGGCGCGGCCGTTGCCCGGTGCCGTCTCATACCAGCGGGCGAGATAGCCGCCGGTGTCGTGGAAGGTGATGGGGAACCCGTTCCAGATCGCGGGCGCCAGCAGGGCGAGGAGAGCCAGGACGAGGGAGAGGACGGCGAGGACGATACGCATGATCTCGAGGCTACCGAATCCTGAGCTACTGGTTGCACGGCGGCCGTCGAGCACCATCGTTCGGGTGTCGGACCTGGAGAGGAAACCCCTGCACCTCTTCCCTGTTCCATTTCGATGCTTTTCGTCAGGGCGGCCGCTTGCCAAACTGCGGCACGAAATGGGCCGAGTCGCCCGCAAGGACCGGGCGCCGGCAATGAGTGTCAACGCGCATGATGTCCCCAGCATCCTGATACTCCTCGCGGTGGCGGTGCTGGCGGCAACCTTTTTGGGCCGCCTCCGTGTGCCGCCCCTGCTCGCCTATATCGCTTCCGGTCTGGCGATCGGGCCGTCCGGCCTCGGTCTGGTCGGCGATACTGAGGCGCTGAAGGGCCTGGCGGAACTCGGCGTCGTCTTCCTGCTTTTCGCCATCGGCCTCGACCTGCCGCTGAACCGGTTGACGGCGATGCGCCGCTTCATCTTCGGCCTGGGCACCGCGCAGGTCGTGGCCACGTTGCTGGTCATCGCCCTCTGCCTGTCGCTGGTGCCGCTGCTGGGCGGCGAGGGATTTTCGACCGGCACCATCATCGCGATCGCGGGCGGCCTCGCCCTGTCGTCGACCGCGACCGTGGTCCGCGTGATGGTCGAACGGCACGAGACGGTGACGCGCTTCGGCCGGGCGACGGTCGCCGTTCTGCTGCTGCAGGATCTCGCGGTGGTGCCCCTCCTCTCGCTGATCGGCGTGCTCGCATCGCCCCACGCCGAGCAGGTCGACCTCTGGGCCGGCCTGCTCGGCCTCGCCAAGGGTGTCGGCGCCATCGCGGTCATCCTGTTGGGCGGTCGCTTCCTGCTGCGCCGCCTGTTCCGCCTGGTCGCGGATTCGCATCAGCCTGAACTCTTCACCGGGCTCTGCCTGCTCGTCGTGCTCGGCCTCGGCCTGCTGGTCGAACTGGCCGGCATGTCGATGGCGCTGGGCGCCTTCCTGGCCGGGCTGGCATTGGCCGATACACCCTATCGCCATCAGGTCGATGCCGACGTCGAGCCGTTCCGCGGCCTGCTGCTTGGCCTCTTCTTCGTCAGCCTGGGCATGGCGCTCGACCTGAAGCCGCTGTTCGCGGCGCCGGGTCTGGTGATCGGCCTGACCGTCGCGCTGATCGTCGTCAAGGCGGCGGTCGCAGGCGGTCTCGCCTATCTCTTCGGTCTGCCCGCGGCCTCCGCCGTCAGGGTCGGCACGCTGCTAGCCCAGGCGGGCGAATTCACCTTCGTGGTCGCCAATCTGGCGCGGGGCAGCGGGCTGATGTCGGCCGAACTCGCCTCCGTCGTGGCCATCGTGGCGGCGCTCAGCCTGGCGGCGACGCCCTTCGTCATCGCTATCGGTGGCTGGATCGGCGGCAGGGTCGAGGATCTGACGCGCGATCCCTCGATGTCGCCCCACATGCCGCCGGAAACCATCTCGCCCGTGCTGATCGCCGGCTTCGGCCGGGTCGGCCGCACGGTCGCCGAGGTGATGATGGCGAACGATCTGCCCTATGTGGCACTCGACGTTTCGACCCAGGCGGTCGCGGCCGCCCGCAAGGCCGGTTACGACGCCTATTATGGCGACTGTCGCCTGCCGGCGGTGCTGCGCTCGGTCGGCATTTCGCGGGCGAGCCTGGTCGTCATCGCGCTCGACAATGTCCCCGCCAGCCTGGCGACGCTTCAGGCGGTGCGCCAGCTCGTGCCGGAAATGCCGGTGATCGCCCGCGCTCACGACCTCGCCTCGGCGCGCAACCTGCACGGTGCCGGTGCGACGGACGTCGTTCCCGAAGCGATCGAGGCGAGCCTGCAACTGGCTGGTAGTGCCCTCCGCCACCATGGCCGCGACGCCCAGCAGGTCGAGGACTGCCTGGCCGCCTTCCGCACCAAGGCAGAGGAATCGGCTTCTAGCCGTCAGCGGACCTGAGCGTTTTCGCCCCGCCCGGCGGAAGCCTGTTCCATCGCGTGCCGGACGATCGCCACCGCGTCCTCCGGCCTGCTGGCGATGCGGGCGACCACCGTCGCCCCCTCGACCAGGGCGACCACCTGTCGTGCCCGGGCGGCGGCCTCGGCCGGCCCGGCGGCGGCGAAGCCCCGGGCCAGCCTGGCCAGCCAGCCGTCCATCGCGACCTGAAGGGCCGCACCGATCGCCGCCGAGCCAGGCACCGCCTCGGCCGCCAGCACGGCGATCAGCGAGCCGCGCATGCTGCCGGCATGGGCGAGGCCGAGGGCCGCGTATTCGGCAAGCCCGATCGCCAGGGCGGCACCATCCGCCCCGGCGGCGAGCCTTTCGTCGAGGAAGCGGTCGATCTCGCCCGCCAGCCATTGTACGGCGGCGACCGCCAGCCCTTCCTTGCCGTCGGGAAAATGATGATAGAAGGACCCTTTCGGGGCGCGCGACCGCTCCAGGATCGCGGCGATGCCGGTGCCGTGGTAGCCCTGGGCCTGGAACAGCCGGACTCCGGCGCGCAGGATCCTGTCGCGCGTCGGCCGATCGTCGGCACCGGCCGCTTCAGGCTTCGCCATCCCGGCCGCTCGCCGGCCGTTCAGCGTTCCACCCGGGCGATCGCCGCCAGGGCGGTCGCGACCAGGCGGCTGTCCTCGCCGCTCTCGGCATAGACGTCGCCGCGCACGGTGAGCTGGCGCCACCCGGTCTTCAGGACGGTGCCGCGGGCGCGCAGCCGCTCGCCCTTGGCCGGCGCCACGAGGTGGAGGCTGTAGCTGGCGGTGACGACGTCGCCGGCCACGCTGGCGGCGGCCCAGGCGCAAACATTGTCAGCGGCCGCGCCGACCACGGCACCATGGGCGTAGCCGTGATGCTGGGTCAGCTCGGGCTTCAGGGGGATCAGCAGTTCCGCTTCGCCCTGCCAGCAGCGCAGCGGCTCCGCGCCGAGCAAATTGGAAAAGCCGGAATCCAGCACCGAGCGTTTCAGGAGCGCCAGCATCGTCTCCGGGCTGTCAGGCATCATGCGGTCGGTCATCGGTCGTCCTCCCTGGTCCGGGAGGATGCTAGACCGATCGGTCTAGCGCCGGCAAGCGGCAATTCGCGGCCCGGATTTCAGCCGATCTCGATCACCATCCCGTCGAAGGCGGGCTCGACGCCGTCCGGCAGCTCGGCCCGCAGGCTGGCGTAATCCATTTCCCAGGTCATATGGGTCAGGATCGCGCGCTCCGGCTTCAGGCGGGCGATCCAGCCGAGTGTCCGCTCGAGATGGGCGTGGCTCGGGTGCGGCGTATGACGGAGCGCATCGACGATCCAGACCTTCACGCCGTCGAGAATGTCGAAGGATTCGTCCGGCAGGTCGTTGAGGTCGGTCGAATAGGCGACCGGGCCGAAGCGGAAGCCCAGGGATTCGATATCGCCATGGATCTGGCGGAACGGCACGACGCCGACCCCGGCGACCTCGAAGGGGCCGCCGATCTCGTGGCCCTCGCAGATCGCGGGATAGCCGCCGGCGCCCTGGAAGATATAGGAAAAGCGCCGGCTCAGTGTGCCCAGCGTCCGCGGGTCGGCATAGACCGGTACGCGCTGGCGCATCACCCCGGCGATACCGCGCAGGTCGTCGATGCCGTGGCAATGGTCGGCGTGGTCGTGGGTGAAGAGCACGCCGTCGAGCCGCTGCACCTTGGCCGAGATGCATTGCTCGCGGAAATCGGGGGAGGTGTCGACGACGAGGGAGGCCGGCCCCTGCTCGACCAGGATGGAGACGCGGCGGCGGCGGTTCTTGGGCTCGGCCGGGTCGCAGCGGCCCCAGTTGCCGGTGATCGACGGCACCCCGCCCGAGGTGCCGCAGCCGAGCACGGTGACCTTCATCGTCTCTCTCACGCCGCGGCCAGGGCGGCCGAAACGTCGGCCTTGGCGAACAGACGGCGGAAATTGGCGGTGGTCAGATCGGCCAGCACTTCCGGCGCAATACCCCGCGCGGTGGCGACCACGCGCGCCGTATCGGCGACGAAGGCCGGCTCGTTCCGCCGGCCGCGATGCGGCACCGGGGCGAGATAGGGCGAATCCGTCTCGACCAGCAGGCGGTCGGCCGGCACCGTGGCCGCGATCTCGCGGAGGTTGGCGGCGTTCTTAAAGGTGACGATGCCGGAGAAGGAGATCGACAGGCCGAGTTCGAGGGCGACGCGCGCCAGTTCGGCGCTCGAGGTGAAGCAATGGATCAGGCCCGGGAAAGCCCCCTTCGCCATCTCGTCGCGCAGGATTTCCGCCGTATCGTCGTCGGCGTCGCGGGTGTGAATGATGATCGGCAGGCCGGTTTCCCGCGACGCCTGGATATGGGCACGGAAATTGGCCTTCTGCGCCTCGCGCGGGGCATGTTCGTAGAAATAGTCGAGGCCGGTCTCGCCGATCGCGATCACCTTGGGGTGGCGGCTCAGCTCGACCAGGGTGCGGGCCTGGACGTCCGGCTCCGCCTCGGCTTCATGGGGGTGGATGCCGACCGAGGCCCAGACATTGGCGTAACGCTCCGCGACCGCGATCACCTGGGCGGATTTCGCCAGCGTCGTGCCGATGGTCAGCATGGCGCCGACCCCGGCCGCCCGGGCGCGGGCGACCACGGCGTCGAGTTCGCCCGCGAAATCCGGGAAATCCAGGTGGCAGTGGCTGTCGATCAGCATCAGGCCGTAGCCTCCGCCTCCACGTAACGCGGGAAGACACCCTGGGGCGCCGGCAGCGGCCGCCCCGGGACCAGACGGCCGTGGGTGCCGAGCGAGGCGAAATCCCGTGCCTCTTCCGGCACCGCGAGCTGGTCGAGCAGGCGGGCCGCACTTTCTGGCATCACCGGCTGGGCCAGGATGGCGATCTGGCGGATCGCCTCGGCCGTGACATAGAGCACGGTTTCCATGCGGGCCGGATCGGTCTTCTTCAGGGCCCAGGGCGCCTCGCCCGCGAAATAGCGGTTGGTATCGGCGACACAGGCCCAGATCGCGGCCAGCGCCGCATGGATCTCCTGGCGTTCCATGGCCGCCTTGGCGATCTCATAGAGCCCGTCCGCCTGGTCCAGCACGGCGCCGTCGGCCTCGGAAAGCTGACCGGCGTGGGGCACCTTGCCGCCGACGTTCTTGGCGATCATGGACAGCGAGCGCTGCGCCAGATTGCCGAGGTCGTTGGCGAGATCGGCATTGATCCGGTTGACGATCGCCTCGTGGCTGTAATTGCCGTCCTGGCCGAAGGGCACTTCGCGCAGGAAGAAGTAACGCACTTGGTCGAGCCCGTAGGTATCGACCAGGCTGAAGGGGTCGATCACATTGCCGACCGATTTCGACATCTTCTCGCCCCTGTTGAACAGGAAACCATGGGCGAAGACACGCTTCGGCAGTTCGATGCCGGCCGACATCAGGAAAGCCGGCCAATAGACCGCGTGGAAGCGCACGATGTCCTTGCCGATGACATGGACCGAGGCGGGCCAGAAGTGCCAGAGCGGGGACTTTTCGTCCGGATAGCCGACGCCGGTGATGTAATTGGTCAGGGCGTCGACCCAGACATACATCACATGCTTCGGATCGCCGGGCACCGGAATGCCCCAGTCGAAGGTGGTGCGCGAGACCGAGAGGTCCTTGAGGCCCCGCTTCACGAAGCTCACGACCTCGTTCCGCCGTTCGGCCGGGCCGATGAAATCGGGGTTCGCCTCGTAATGCGCGAGCAGGCGGTCCTGATACTGCGACAGGCGGAAGAAATAGCTCTCCTCCTCCACCCATTCGACCGGGGTGCCCTGGGCGCCGTAGCGGATACCGTCGGCCCGGACCTCGGTCTCGTCCTCGGTGTAATAGGCTTCGTCGCGGACCGAGTACCAGCCGGAATAGACATGCTTGTAGATGTCGCCGGCGGCGACCATGCGTTCCCAGATCTGCTGGACCGAACGGTGGTGCCGGGGCTGGCTGGTGCGGATGAAATCGTCGTTCGAGCAGCCGAGCATGGTGACCATGTCCTGGAACCGGGCCGAATTCCGGTCGGCCAGTTCCTGGGCGGTCATGCCTTCGCGCCGCGCGGTCTGCAGCATCTTCTGGCCGTGCTCGTCGGTGCCGGTCAGGAAATAGACTTCGCGTCCGTCGAGACGCTGGAAGCGGGCGAGCGCATCGGTCGCGATCGCCTCATAGGCATGGCCGATGTGGGGCACGCCGTTCGGATAGGAAATCGCCGTCGTGATGTAGAACGGATCGGAATCGGCCATTCGTAACTCCAGGAGGGCCAGGCGCGCGGCGTCAGGGCGAACACGGTATCTGGGCGAACACGGCGTCAGGGTGAACCCCGTGTCAGGGCGTGCCCAGCCGGCCGGTGCGCTCGATCATGCCGAGGGCGGCGACGAGAACCTGCCGTCGGTCGAGATTGACCGCCTCGGCGCGCGCGGCCAAGGTGTTGATCTTCTCCCATACCTCGCCGCAGCGTGCAAGCCGCGCTCTATGGGCGAGCGCCTGCATTGCCGCCGCTTCGCCCGGTACCGCCTCGTCGATCGCGCCGGTGACACCGAGGCGGACCATACGGGTCAGCCAGAGGCCGATCAGCTCGAAGGTCAGGCGGAACAGGTCGCCCCCTTCCCGCCCGGCGAAACGGTCGGCCAGGTCGCCCACGGCCTTGATGTCGAGCGCCTGGTGGCGGCCGAGCGGGGCCAGCAGGTCGCCGATCGCCCTATACTGCTTGAGCCCGCCCGCCGCCTGGAGGGCGAGCGCCCGGCCCGGGCTACCGTCGGCCAGCCGGCACAGGCCGTCGACTTCGCCCGCCGTCACATCCGGGCGGAGCCGGGTCACGATCGCCGCCACCTGCTCGTCCGTCAGCGGGCGTAGCGCCAGCCGCCGGCAGCGCGAGCGGATGGTCGGCAGCAGGCGCCCCGGCGCATGGGCGACGAGCAGCAGCAGGCTCCGCGGCGGCGGTTCTTCCAGAAGCTTCAACAGGGCGTTGGCGGCGTTCCGGTTCATCTCGTCGATCGCGTCGATCACGGCGATGCGAAAGCCGCCCTCGGCCGGGGTCATGGCGAAGAAGGAGGCGAGATCGCGCACCTGGTCGACCACGATTTCGTCGCGCAGCGCCTTGGTGCGCGGATTTTCTTCCCGTTCCAGGGTGACAAGGTCGGGATGGGAGCCGGCGGCGATCCGGCGGAACACGGATTCCTCGGGATCGACGAAGAGGCTGGTCGGCCCGGCCCCGAACATGTCAGCGGCACCGCCGGTGCCATGGGCGAAGAGATAGCGGGCGAAACGATAGGCCAGCGTCGCCTTGCCGATGCCGCGCGGCCCGGTGATCAGCCAGGCGTGATGCAGCTTGCCCGACTGGGCGGCGTCGAGCAGCGTCGCTTCGGCCTCGGCGTGGCCGACGAGATCCGCCGTGGCACGCGGCAACGGCAGGGTCGGGATTTCGGTGTCGGCCTTGGCCATGGTCAGCCGAGGAGGCCGAGCACGGCCGCCAGCGCTTCGGCCTTGACCGTCTCAGGCGTCGCCGTGGCGTCGATCACCCGGGCCCAGCGGCCGGCCGCTGCGGCGAGGTCGAGGAAGGACTGGCGGACGCGGCGATGGAAATCGAGATCCAGGCCCTCGAAACGGCCCTCGTCCACGCCCTCGCTGCCGAGGCGGGCGATGCTGCGCCGAAGCCCGATTTCCGGCGGCACGTCGAGCACCAGGGTGAGATCCGGCCAGAGGTCGTTCAGGGCCCGGCGGTGCAGATCGAGGATCAGCTCCCGGTCGAGCCCATGCCCTGCTCCCTGGTAAGCCAGCGTGGAGCCGGCATAGCGGTCGGAAATCACGATCCGCCCTGCCGCCAGGGCGGGGCGAACGACACGGGCGACATGCTGCGCCCGGTCCGCCGTCATCAGCAGGAGTTCGGCCTCCGGCGTCCAGTCGAAGCCTTCGCCGGCGAGCAGCAGGCGGCGTAACGCCGCCCCTTCCGGCGTGCCGCCCGGCTCCCGCGTGGTGACGACGTCGAAACCCCGGGCGCGCAATTCGGCCGCCAGGAAGGCGATGGTCCCGGTCTTGCCGGCCCCTTCCCCGCCCTCGAGGACGATGAAGCGCCCGCCCGCCACTAGCTGGCGTCGCCCGACACGAGATAGCGGAAGGAGCCGAAAATCCGCCCGATCACACCCTGGCGCGGCACCTCCTTGGCAGCGACCAAGGGCACGCTGATGACCGGCATGTTGGGCGCCGTGATCTCGAGCGAGGCGATCTGCTGCCCGGCGGCGATCGGCGCCGGGATCGGACCATCGTAGACGACCTTCACTACCATGGCGGCGCGGTCGACCCGGCGCAATGTGACCTGGGCATCGGCCGCCACGGTCAGCGGCACGCTGTCTTCCTCGCCCTGCCAGACCTTGGCGTCGGCCAGGGCCTCGCCCTTCTTCGCCATCGTGTAGGTCTGGAACTCGCGGAAGCCCCAATCCATGATGCGGGCCGATTCCTGCGCCCGCTCCTTCATGCTGTTGAGCCCGTTGATCACCAGCAGCAGGCGCCGCCCGTCACGCTTGGCCGAGCCGACCAGGCCAAAGCCGCCGTCCTCGGTATGGCCGGTCTTCAGCCCGTCGGCGCCGGGGAAACTGGTCAGCAGCGGGTCGCGGTTCTGCTGGTTGATGTTGTTGTAGCGGAACGAGGTTTCCGAGAAGAGCGGGTAATACTGCGGGAAATCCTCGATCAGATGTTCCGCCAGCACGGAAAGATCGCGCGCCGTCATGCGGTGGTCCGGGTCGGGCCAGCCGCTGGCGTTCTTGAAGGTGCTGCTCTTCAGGCCCAGTTCCTTGCCCTTGGCAGTCATCTGGGCGGCGAAGGCCTCCTCGGTCGAGGCCAGACCCTCCGCCACCACGACGCAGGCGTCGTTGCCGGACTGGACGATGATGCCGCGGATCAGGTCGCTGATGGCGACCCGCTCGCCCACCTTGACGAACATCTTGGAACCGGCCATGCGCCACGCCCGCTCGGACACCGGCAGGGTGTCTTCCATCTTGATGGCGCCCTTGGCCAGCTTCTCGAACAGGATGTAGATCGTCATGAGCTTGGTCATGGACGATGGCGTCATCAGCTCGTCCGAATTCTTCTCGAACAGGACGGTATGGGTCGAGAGGTCGATCAGGATCACTTCCCGCGCCGGCGTCTCAAGCGTTTCCGCCCGCGCCGCTGCGGGGGCAAGTAGTGCAATGGCCAGGACGGCGGAGAACAAGGTCAAGAATCGACGCAGGAACTGCGGCATGGCTGAAATCTCCGAAATCGTCATTCGACGACGATGCGGGCGCCGGTCTCACCCGACGCGATGATCTGATCCAGGATGCTGTCGGCCTGGTCCACATTGGCGATCGGGCCGACCCGCACGCGATAGAACAATTGGCCGTCGATGGTCGCCTGGGCGATGAAGCTCCGCCCGTAACGGGCCAGCCTGTCGCGCAGGCGCGAAGCGTTGTTGAGCTGCAGGAAGGCGCCGGCCTGAACATAGATCGCAGTCGGCCTGACCGCCACCGTAGTCACCACCGGGGGCGGCGGCGTGGTCGGTGCGGCGGCGACCAGGGGACCGGTCGAGGGCGGCGTGGCCGGCCGCGGCGTTGGGCCCGCAGTGCCACGCGCGCCGCTCGGTGGCGCCAGCGGTGTCGCGGTGACCGTGCCCACGGGGGCGGCCGCGGCGGCCGTCCGCTCCTCCGGTGTCGTGGTGGTCGGCGGCAGGGTGCCGCCGCCGCCCGGGCGGCCGCTCTCATCCACCACCTGGACACGGACACGGGCCGTG
>JAYSCC010000010.1:0-18929 GCA_041915065.1 Zavarzinia sp. | reverse complement strand
CTGCCGCTGAGCCCCGAAGACGGCGCCTTCCTGGCCGAGGTGCTGGGCCAGGGTGCCACCACCGTGCTGTCGCGCGGCTATGGCAACTGTCGCATCACCGCGACCTCGGTGCCGCATGTCTGGTGGGTGCGCTTCTACAATTCGACCGACATGCTGATCCTCGACACGCTGGAGGTCACGGATGTGCCCCAGGTCGCCTGCGCCGCGGCGGAAGACATCGCCGACAGCGCGGTCCGCCTGGCCGACATCCTGACCGCGATCCGCTGAGGCGACGACGATGGACCGCCCCCATTTCGAGGGTTCCTACCTCGGCGACGACCGCCGCATTCCGCCGACCGCGCGCATGGAATGCAAGATCTGCTGGCACGTCTACGACCCGGCGGAAGGCTGCGAGACCTGGCAGATACCGCCCGGCACGCCCTTCACCGCCCTGCCGTCCGAATGGCGCTGCCCGTCCTGCGACGGCGAGCGGAGCCAGTTCATGCTGCTCGACGCGGGCGACGCGCCGGCCGAAGCCGACACCCTCGCCCCCCTGGCCGCCCGGCTGGAAGACGCCTTCCGCCAGATCGCGGCCAAGGACATGGCCGGCGTTCCCGTGGTCAACAAGGCGCTCGGCGTCAAGGCCGTCGGCTTCCGCACTCACGGCGAACAGGCGCTGGGGGTCCTGGTCACGCCCTGGTTCATGAATCTCGTGCTGCTGCCGCTCGACGACGAGCGGCTGGCACCAGTGGTGGGCAGCAAGCGCCTGGTCGATTTCCCGTCGGGCCGCTACGAATTCGTCCAGGGCCATGACGACAGGCTCGGCCCCTGGGAGGGCTGCTCCCTGTTCTCGCCCATGTTCGAATTCAAGACCATGGCGGACGCGGTCGATGTGGCGGAAGCCGTGATGGTCTCGCTCTTCGATCCCGACATCCGCGAGGACGGCGCACCGACCGGCGAAATCCGCCGCCGCCGCGAAGCCGAAATCACCGCCGCCGAAGCCCCCCTGCGCGAAGCTCCCTCGCCCGACGCGGTCACCGCCCAGGCGCCAGAAGCCCCGTCGCGTCGCGCCCTCTTCACCGGGGGGACCACGCCGTGAGCTTGGGCGGGGCGCATCTGACCATCACCCTCGGGGTCGAGGAAGGCCGGGTCGTTCCCGCGCTCGACCTCGCGCCGGGGGCCGATGCGACCCGCCTGTTCTTCGGCCGGGCGCCGGCCGACGTGGCCCGCCTGGTGCCGCTGATCTTCAACCTCTGCGGGGCTGCCCAGGGGCGCGCCGCCCGCGCCGCCCTGGGCCTGCCCCCGGCGGAAGGCGATGCGCCGGCCCTGCACCTCGAACATGTGCGCGACCATGCCCTGTGCCTCGCCCGGGCCTGGCCGGCCGCCTTCGCGCTGCCTGCCGATGCCGATTGCCTGCGCCTGACCGCCAGCCTCGCCAGCGGTGACGGTGCTGCGCATTCCGGCCTGCTTCGCCATCTGGTCGGGCGGGCCGGCGATCTCGGCCAGTTCGGGCTGAAGGCCCTGGTCCGCCTGCTCGAAGCGGGCGAGACGCCGCTGTTCCGCCTGCTCGCCCTGGCGCGCCGCCGTCTTCGCCCCGATTGGGGCCGCATCGAACTGCCGGCGCCGAGCCCGGCCGACCTGACCGCCCGCCTGACCGGCCGCGCCGCCCCCCTGCGTGAGGCGAGCTGCCTCGACCCGCTGCGCCCGCTGCCCCTGATGAGCGAGATCGAGGCCGCCGAGGGCCGTTCCCTCTTCCTTCGCATGATGGGCCGGGTGCTCGACCTCATCCGCCATCTCGATCCCGCCGGGCCGACCGTGCCGGGCTGGAGCCCGGGGCGCGGCATCGGTATCGCCCAGGCGGTGCGCGGTCCCCTCGGCCACCGGGCCGTGCTGGCGGACGGCGTGGTCGAACGCTACCGCGTGGTGACGCCGACCGACTGGAACCTGGCCCCAGGCGGCGCCTTGGGCCAGGCCTTGTCGAAGCTGCCCGCCGGGGACATGCTATCGGTCACGGCAAGGCTCGTCGTCTCCTGCATCAATCCTTGCGTGCCGACGGTGCTGGTCGCCGGGGGCAGAAAGGTCGATCTCCATGCATGAGATGGCGCTGTGCGAGAGCGTGCTGGCGGCGGTCGAGGATTCGGCCAAGGCCAACGATTTCGCGAAAGTGACCCGGATCCGGCTGGAAATAGGCCGTTTCGCCGGGGTCGAGGTGGAGGCGTTGCGTTTCGGCTTCGATGTGGTGACCAGGGGCACGCTGTGCGACGGCGCCGAGCTGATCGTCCTGCCCGTGCCCGGTAGCGCCTGGTGTTTCGATTGCAGCGAGACGGTCCCGCTCGACGACCGGCTCGACCCCTGCCCCGTCTGCGGCGGCACCCGCCTGCAGCCGACCGGCGGCACCGAGATGAGAATCAAGGACCTGGAGGTGGAATGATGTGCAACGTGTGCGGCTGCGCCGGGGGCGGCGCCACCTTGGAAACCGATCACGGCCACCATCACCACGGCCACGATCACGATCACCATCATGATCATGATCACGGCCATGGGCATGACCACGACCACGGGCACCATCACGACCAGGGGCACTCGCATGACCACGATCATGCGCATGAGCATCGTGCGGACGGCACGATCGATTACGGCACCGGCCCGGCCCGCGCCCATGTCCCGGGTCTTTCCCAATCGCGCATGATCGAGATCGAGCGCGGCATCCTGGCCAAGAACGACGAGTTCGCCGAGGCGAACCGCGCCCGCTTCGGCGAGAGCTGCCTGTTCGCGGTCAATCTCCTGTCCAGCCCCGGGGCCGGCAAGACCACCCTCCTGGTCGAGACCCTGAAGGCGCTTTCCGGCAAGATCGCCGCCGCGGTGATCGAGGGCGACCAGCAGACCAGCAACGACGCCGACCGCATCCGCGCGACCGGCGCCCCGGCGATCCAGATCAACACCGGCAAGGGCTGCCACCTGGACGCCCAGATGGTCGGCCGCGGCGTCGACGCCCTGAAGCCCAAGGCGGGCGGCCTCCTGCTGATCGAGAATGTCGGCAATCTGGTCTGCCCGGCCGGCTTCGACCTGGGCGAGGCGCAGCGCATCACCCTGGTCTCGGTCACCGAGGGCGAGGACAAGCCGCTGAAATATCCGGATGCCTTCACCTTCGCCGACCTGGTGCTGGTGACCAAGACCGATCTCGCCCCCCATCTCGATTTCGACCTCGAGCTCCTGAAGCGCAACATCGCGCGCATCAATCCCTCGGCCGAGGTGGTATGCCTGTCGTCGAAGAGCCGCGAGGGCTTCGATGCCTGGCTGGCCTGGCTCGCCAAGGCGCGGGCCGACTGGATCGAGGACTTGGCGCGCGAGGCCGAAGCCCGCGCGGCCCAGCTCCGCCGCAGCCTGACTCAGGGCCTTTCGGCATGAGCCTCGCCGCACGCAGCGCCCGCCCCACCGTCCTGGTGGTCGACGACGAGCCCCGCTCGGTCGAGGTGATCGCCCGCGTGCTGCACGAGGATTTCGAGGTACTGACTGCCGGCTCCGCCGCGGAAGCCTTGCAGATCCTGGAGAACGAATGGGTCCAGGTCGTCATGAGCGACCAGCGCATGCCGGAGATGACCGGGGTCGAGCTGCTGACCCGCGTGCGCGAACGCTGGCCCGACGTGATCCGCATCCTGGTCACCGGCTACAGCGATCCCGAGGACATGATCGCCGCGATCAACGACGCCGGCATCTATCAGTTCGTCGCCAAGCCCTGGCACCCGGACCAGCTCGTGCTGGCGATCCGGAACGGTGCGCGTCTCTTTCAGCTCCAGCGCGAGCACGACCGCCTGTCGATCGAGATGAAGCTGCTCGGCCCGACCGCCGAAGGCCGCATCTCCGCCCAGCGGGAAAGGGTGCGCCGCGGCTTTCATTTCGACAGCCTGGTGCGCACCCCGGGCAGCCCGCTCGACAAGCTGTGCCGCCTGGCCGGCCAGGTCGCCACCTTCGACGTTCCCGTGCTGGTGCTCGGCGAGACCGGCACCGGCAAGGAGCTGCTGGCGCGCGCCATCCACTATGGCTCGCTCCGCGCCGATCAGCCCTTCCAGGCGGAGAATTGCGGCGCCATCCCGGACGAACTGCTGGAAAGCGAACTCTTCGGTCACAAGAAGGGTGCCTTCACCGGCGCCGTCGCCAACCGCATGGGCCTTCTCGAACAGGCCGACGGCGGCACCGTGTTCCTGGACGAGATCGGCGACGTCTCGCCCGCCTTCCAGGTCAAGCTGCTGCGCTTCCTGCAGGAAGGCGAGATCAGGCCGGTCGGCTCCAACGAGGCGCGCCAGGTCAATGTCCGCGTCATCGCGGCCACCCACCGCGACCTCGCCGCCGAGGTGAAGGCCGGACGCTTCCGCCAGGATCTCTATTACCGCCTGAGTTCCATGGTGCTAACCTTGCCGCCGCTGCGCGAGCGCCGGGGCGACATCCGCCTGCTGGCCGAGAGCATCCTGGCCCAGCTCTGCGCCGCCCACGGCAAGAAGGTGAAGGGCTTCACCGACGAGGCGATCGCCTGCCTCGAAGCCTACGACTGGCCGGGCAATGTGCGCGAGTTGCAGAACGAGGTGACCCGCTTGCTGATCCTGGCCGACAAGGATTGGCTCGGCCCCGAACTCCTGTCGCCCGGCGTACGCGGCGGCGCGGCCGAGGCGAAGACCGGCTTCGGCCCGATCTCGCTCGCGGCCGAGATCCAGAACGGCCCGCTCAAGGACCGGGTCGAAAAGCTCGAAGCCGCGATCCTGCTCGAAACCCTACTCCGCTTCCAATGGAACAAGAGCCGGGCGGCGGAGGAACTGGGCCTGTCGCGCGTCGGCTTACGCGCCAAGCTGGAGCGTTACGGCATCGTGCCCGGCGCGCTCTCGAACCGGCAGCATTGAGGAATCCATCATGTGTCACGGCATTCCCGGCCAGATCGTCGCCATCGAGGACGCTGAAGCCATGCTGGCCACGGTCGACGTCTCGGGCGTGAAGCGCCGGGTCGACCTCACCTGCGTCGCCCCCGAGGCTGAGAGCCTGGACGCCCTGATCGGCCGCTGGGTCCTGGTTCATGTCGGCTTCGCCATGTCGGTGATCGACGAGGAAGAGGCGGCGGCGACATTGGCCCTGCTGGCCGAACTCGGCGAGCTCGAGGCGGAGCAGGAAGCGCTCCGCACCGGAACCGTGGCATGAGCGCCAATACCGACATCCTGGCCGCCCTCTACCCCGCGGCCCGGCCGCGCTGGTCGAGCGATCTCGCCGGTTCCATCGCGCGAAAACTGGCCGATCACCTCACTGTTGCCGAAGCCTTCTTCGCCGCCGAGTCAGAGACTGTCCAGCGCGCGGCGCGCCTGCTGGCCGACTGTTTCGCCGGCGGCGGGCGCCTGCTCGCCATGGGCAACGGCGGCTCCTCGACCGACGCCGCCCATCTGGCGATCGAATTCCAGCACCCGATCACCACCGGACGCCCGGCCCTGCCGGCGATCAACCTGACCGCCGACGTCGCCCTGGTGACCGCGGTCGGCAATGACGCCGGCTTCGAGAATATCTTCGTGCGCCCCCTGATCGCCCATGGCCGCAAGGGCGATGTCCTGGCCGGCTTCTCGACCAGCGGCAATTCGAAGAACCTGCTGCGTGCCTTCGAGAAGGCGAAGACCATGGGCATCGCGACACTCGGCTTCGCCGGGGGCGACGGCGGCGCCATGGCTGCGCCCGGTACCCTCGACCTCTGCCTCACGGTGAAGACCCCGTCGGTCCACCGCGTGCAGGAAGTGCATCTGCTCACCTATCACATCCTGTGGGACCTCACCTGTACCCTGCTGGCGGAGGCTGCGGCGCCATGAAATTCAGCGACGAATTCCGGAACGGCGAGATCGCCAAGGGCCTCGTCTCGCGTATCACCGCCCTGCTGGAGACCTGCGGTGCCACGCCCGAAGCCCCGCTCCGCTTCATGGAAGTCTGCGGCGGCCACACCCATGCGATCTTCCGCCACGGCCTTGCCGACATGCTGCCGCGGAGCCTGGAATTCCTGCACGGGCCGGGCTGCCCGGTCTGCGTTCTGCCCATGGGGCGGGTCGACGACTGCGTCGCCATTGCCGAGCAGAAGGGCGTGATCTTCACCACCTTCGGCGATGCCATGCGGGTGCCCGGCTCGAAGAAGAGCCTGCTCCAGGCCAAGGCCGACGGCGCCGACGTGCGCATGGTCTATTCGCCGCTCGACGCCCTCGAAATCGCGCGCCGCAACCCGGGCAACCAAGTGGTCTTCTTCGGTCTCGGCTTCGAGACCACGATGCCGGCGACCGCGCTGACCGTGCTCCGCGCGGCGAAGGAGGGGATCGCCAATTTCTCCCTCTTCTGCAACCACATCACCATCATTCCGACCATCCGCGCCGTGCTGGATTCGCCCGATATGTCGGTCGACGGCTTCATCGGTCCGGGCCATGTCAGCATGGTGATCGGCACCAAGCCCTATCGCTTCATCGCCGAACATTACCGCCGGCCCCTGGTGGTCACCGGCTTCGAACCGCTCGACGTCCTGCAGGCGATCTGGATGCTTCTGAAGCAGATCCACGAGGGACGGGTCGAGATCGAGAGCCAATATGCCCGGATCGTGCCGGAGGACGGCAATCGCGCCGCGCTCCAGGCGATCGCCGAAGTCTTCGAACTGCGCGATTTCTTCGAATGGCGCGGGCTCGGCTCGATCGAGCATTCGGGCGTCAAAATGCGCGACAAATACGCCGCCTTCGACGCCGAGCGGAAATTCGCCATCGGTCAGGTCACCATCGCCGATCCCAGCGCCTGCCAATGCGGCGAAGTGCTGAAGGGCGCGATCAAGCCCTGGGACTGCAAGATTTTCGGCACCGCCTGCACGCCGGCCACGCCGGTCGGCGCGCTCATGGTGTCGTCGGAAGGCGCCTGCGCCGCCTATTACCAATATGGCGGCCTGCGCAAGGGGGCAGCATGACCATGCAACCGATGCCGCGGCCGCGCCGTCAGCTCCAGGTCGACCGTGTGACGCTCGCCCATGGCGGCGGCGGCACCGCCATGCGCGACCTGGTGGAAGACGTCTTCGTCTCCGCCTTTTCGGCGAGCGAGGCGGCGCTCGAGGACCAGGCCCGAGTCTCCCTGGCCGATCTGGCGGCGACGGGCGACCGCCTCGCCTTCACCACCGACGGCTTCGTGGTCGATCCCCTGTTCTTCCCGGGCGGCGACATCGGCAAGCTCGCCGTCTATGGCACGGTGAACGACCTCGCGGTCGGCGGTGCCGTGCCGCACCTTCTGTCCTGCGCCGTGGTGATCGAGGAGGGCATGGCGATCGAGACGCTGCGCCGGATCGCCCGCTCCATGGCCGAAGCGGCGGCGGAGGCCGGCGTCACCATCGTCACCGGCGATACCAAAGTGGTTCCGCACGGCGCCTGCGACAAGATCTTCATCACGACGAGCGGGGTCGGCGTGGTGCGCCATGGCATCGAGGTCGGCATCGGCCGGGCCCGGCCGGGCGACGTCATCCTGGTCAACGGCCTCCTCGGCGATCATGGCGCCGCGATCCTGAACGCGCGCGGCGACCTGGCGCTGGACAGCCCGGTGGAGAGCGACTGCGCCTCCCTCGCCGGCCTGATCGCCGATCTTCTCGGGGCCGCACCGGGCACCCGCATGATGCGGGACGCGACGCGTGGCGGCCTCGCCGCAGTGCTGAACGAATTGGCCGAGGCTTCCAATGTCGGCATCACCATCCGCGAGACCGACGTGCCGCTCCGCCCCGCCGTGCGTGGCTTCTGCGAGATCCTGGGACTCGATCCGCTCTATCTCGCCAACGAGGGCAAGCTGGTCGCCGTCGTGCCGGCGGAGCAAGCGGAAGCGGCGCTGGCCGCCCTGCGCGCCCATCCGCTCGGCGCCGCCTCCTGTGCCATCGGCACGGTGACCGAGGGCAAACCCGGCCGCGTGATCATGGAGACCGCTTTCGGCGGCCATCGCATCGTCGACATGCTGGTGGGCGACCAATTGCCCCGCATCTGCTGACGCAGCCGCCTGCGGCACCCCGCCGCAGGCGGAGGGTCCGGCGCCGCTGTTTGGGCGGTTTCCGGCGAGATTAAGTTTTTCTGAAAAAATTCGTCACCTTTTTAAAATTCCCTGACACTCCTCCGTCCCCCACTCTGAACCCCGGATCCCGACACCGGCCACGCCGAAACGAGTCGGAACGGGATGGGAGGACAGAAGATGACTGCGCTGCAGACCGACCGTCAGGTCTCGCTCGACCAATTCCTGGCCCGCCATGCGGCCGGCGACACGCCCGAAGCGGCCGCCGTCGCGGCCACCGTCGCCGCTCTTGCCGCCGCCGGCATCGAACTCGCCGATCTCGTCGCCCGCGGCTCGCTGGCCGGCGCCATGGGGGCGCTTCGCTGCGACGAGCGCTTCGGCGACAGCCAGAAAGAACTCGATTTCCGCTCGCACCAGATCGTGGCGGAGCGCCTGCGCAAGGCCCCGGTCGCCGCCCTCGGCTCCGAGGAAGCGGACGAAGCGGAAATGCTGAACCCCGGTGCCCCCCTGGTGGTCGCGGTCGACCCGCTGGACGGTTCTTCGAACATCGAAACCAATTCGACCATCGGCACGATCTTCTCGATCTATCCGGTCGGCGAGATTTCGGCCAAGGCCGCCCTGCTGCAACCAGGCCGGTGCCAGCTCGCCGCCGGCCTGATCCTCTACGGTCCGCAGTGCGGCCTGGTGCTGAGCCTCGGCCAGGGCACCCATGCCTTCACCCTGGATCCGGAGACGCGCGAATTCTGGCTGACCCGGCCCGACATCACGGTGCCGGTCCGGGCCCGCGAATATGCCATCAACGGCTCCAACCAGCGCCATTGGCCGGACGGTATCCGCCGCTATGTCGACGATTGCCTGGCCGGCGCCGAAGGGCCGCGCGGCAGCGATTTCAATACCCGCTGGGTCGCCTCCATGGTCGCCGACGCCTTTCGCATCATGGTGCGCGGCGGCATCTATCTCTACCCGGGCGATGCCCGCCCCGGCTATCGCCAGGGCCGGCTGCGGTTGGTCTATGAAGCCAATGCCGTCGCCCTCCTGCTCGAACAGGCAGGCGGTGCCGCCACCGACGGCACCGACCGCATCCTCGATCTGATCCCCACCAGCCTGCACCAACGCACCCCTCTGGTGTTCGGCTCGGCGGACGAGGTCGCCCGGGTAGCCCGCTACATGACCGACGCCTTCACCGGCGGCGAGGATTCGCCGCTGTTCGGCAAGCGCAGCCTGTTCCGCGCCTGAGCGGCAGCCGGAGAGACCCGATGTCCGTCCTTCACCCGATCATTTCCGTGACCGGCTCGTCCGGTGCCGGCACCACCTCGGTCCGCCGCACCTTCGAGCAGATCTTCAGGCGCGAGGGGATTACCGCCGCCTTCATCGAGGGCGACGCCTTCCACCGCTACGACCGCCTGGCGATGCGCCGCGAGATGGCCGCCGCCGCCGCCGCCGGCAACCCGAACTTCAGCCACTTCGGCCCCGAAGCCAACCTGCTGCAGGAATTGGAAGCCGTCTTCGCCAACTATGGCGAGACTGGCGGCGGCCAGACCCGCCACTATATCCACGACGCCGACGAGGCAGCCGTCTACGGCGGCGAGCCCGGCACCTTCACCGGCTGGGAAGCCTTTCCCGAGCCGACCGACCTCCTGTTCTACGAAGGCCTGCACGGCGCCGTGATCGGCGAGGGCGTGAACCTTGTTCGTTACGCCGACCTGAAGATCGGCGTCGTCCCCGTGATCAACCTCGAATGGATCCAGAAGATCCACCGCGACCGCGCCGCCCGCGGTTACTCGACCGAGGCGGTGATGGACACGATCCTGCGCCGCATGCCGGACTATGTGCACTACATCTGCCCGCAGTTCGCCGAGACCGACATCAATTTCCAGCGCGTGCCGACGGTCGATACCTCGAACCCCTTCATCGCCCGCTGGATCCCGACGCCGGACGAATCGATGGTCGTCATCCGCTTCAAGAGCCCACGCGGCATCGACTTCCCCTATCTGCTCTCGATGATCGCGGGAAGCTTCATGTCCCGCGCCAATTCGATCGTCATCCCGGGCAACAAGCTCGACCTCGCCATGCAGCTGATCCTGACCCCGATGATCCTGCAACTGATCCAGCGCAAGAGGAGGGCATCATGACCCTGGCCGCCCAAGTGATCGAGGCAAAGCCCGATACCGCCGACATGGCCAACGCCATCCGCGTGCTCGCCATGGATGCCGTGGAACAGGCCAAGTCCGGCCATCCCGGCATGCCCATGGGCATGGCCGACGTGGCGACCGTGCTGTTCACCCGCTTCATGAAATTCGATCCAGATGCGCCGGACTGGGCGGACAGGGACCGTTTCGTGCTCTCGGCCGGCCACGGCTCCATGCTGCTCTATGCGATCCTGCATCTGACCGGCTATCCGGACATGACGGTCGAGGAGCTGCGCCGCTTCCGCCAGTGGGGCGCCTTGACCGCCGGCCATCCCGAATACGGCCACACCCCCGGCGTGGAAACCACCACCGGCCCGCTCGGTGCCGGCATCGCCACCGCGGTCGGCATGGCGCTCGCGGAAGAAATGCAGGCCGCCCGTTTCGGCCGTGACCTGGTCGATCACTATACCTATGTGATCGCCGGCGATGGCTGCCTGATGGAGGGGATCAGCCACGAGGCGGTCTCGCTCGCCGGGCATCTCGGCCTCCGCCGCCTGATCGTGCTGTTCGACGACAACGGCATTTCGATCGACGGGCCGCTGACGCTCGCCTGTTCCGACGACCAATGCGCCCGCTTCGCCGCCAGCGGCTGGCGTGTTCAGCGGATCGACGGCCATGACCCCGCGGCGATCGAAGCCGCGATCGAGGCCGCACGGACGAGCGACCGTCCCTCCCTCATCGCTTGCCGCACTATCATCGGCCGTGGCGCTCCCACCAAGGCCGGCACGGCGGCCACCCACGGCGCACCGCTCGGTGCCGACGAGGTGGCCGCCGCACGCAAAGCGCTCGGCTGGACCGCGGCGCCCTTCGAGGTGCCCGCCGCCATCCGTACCGCCTGGTCCTGGCCTGCCGAACGGGGCCGCGCCGCCCACCGCGCCTGGCGCCAGCGCCTGGAACAGGCCCCGGCGGCAGTGCGCGAAGCCCTGACCCGGGACCGCGACCACCTGGTCCCCGCCTCGGCGATCGAGGCACTCGACGCGATCCGCGCCGATTTTCTGTCGGCCAAGCCCAATCTGGCGACCCGCCAGGCGTCGCAGAGGTCCTGCAGCAACTCCTGCCCGCCATGCCCAACCTGGTCGGCGGCTCGGCGGACCTGACCCATTCGAACCTCACCCATGGCACCGGCCAGGTGGCGGTGAAACCGGGCGATTTCGCCGGCACCTATCTGCACTTCGGCATCCGCGAGCACGCCATGGTCTCGGCCCTGAACGGCATCGCGCTGCACGGCGGCTTCGTGCCCTATGGCGGCACCTTCCTGGTCTTCGCCGACTATTGCCGGCCGGCGATCCGCCTCGCCGCGCTCATGGGCCTGCCCGTCGTCCTGGTGCTGACGCACGACTCGATCGGGCTCGGCGAGGACGGCCCGACCCATCAGCCGGTGGAACATCTGGCTTCGCTGCGCGCCATGCCGAACCTCCTGGTCTTCCGTCCGGCCGATGCGGTCGAGACGGCCGAAGCCTGGGCCCTGGCCGTCTCCCAGGCCCACCGGCCGAGCGCCCTCTGCCTGAGCCGCCAGGGCTTGCCCGCGCTGCCCCGGGCAGAGGCGCCGGCCGGGATCGGCGGGGCATCCGCCCGCGGCGCCTATGTCGTGACCGAGCCCGAGGGCCCGCGCCAGATCACCCTGATCGCGACCGGTTCCGAGGTCGAAGTGGCGCTGGCGGCGGCGCGCCTGCTGGCGGAAGACGAAATCGCCGCCGCGGTCGTCTCCGCCCCCTGCTTTGAGCTTTTCCGCGAACAGCCGGAGGCCTATCGCCGCGCCGTTCTCGGCACCGTCCCCCGCATCGGCATCGAGGCCGCGGTCGAAGGCGATTGGGCGCGTTGGCTCGGCGATCGCGGCGCCTTCGTCGGCATGACCGGCTTCGGCGCCTCGGCCCCGGCGGGCGTGCTCTATCGCCAGTTCGGCATCACCGCGGAAGCGGTCGCCAATGCGGCCCGCCGCGCCATCGAAAACAACTGAGGGAGGACGGAACAGTGGCCACCAGGGTAGCGATCAACGGCTTCGGGCGCATCGGCCGCAACGTGTTGCGTGCCATTGCCGAGTCCGGCCGCGAAGACATCGAGGTCGTCGCCATCAACGATCTCGGCCCGGTCGAGACCAATGCCCACCTGCTGCGCTTCGACTCGGTCCAGGGCCGCTTCCCCGGCACGGTCGAGGTTGCGGGCGACGACATCGTGGTGAACGGCCGCAAGATCCGCGTCACCCGTATCCTGAAACCCGCCGAACTGCCGCACCGTGACCTCGGCATCGACATCGCCATGGAATGCACCGGGATCTTCACGGCACGCGCCAAGGCGGCCGCCCATCTCGAAGCCGGCGCCGGCCGTGTGCTGATCTCCGCCCCGGGCGAAGACGCCGATTTCACCGCCGTCTTCGGCGTCAACCACCAGGGACTGAAGGCATCCCACCAGGTGGTCTCCAACGCCTCCTGCACCACCAATTGCCTGGCCCCGGTGGCCAAGGTGCTGAACGACGCCATCGGCATCGAACGCGGCTTCATGACCACGGTGCATTCCTATACCAACGACCAGCCCTCGCTCGACCAGATGCACAAGGATCTCTACCGGGCGCGGGCGGCCAGCCTCTCCATGATCCCGACCTCGACCGGCGCGGCCAAGGCCGTCGGCCTGGTGCTGCCCGAGCTGAAGGGCCGGCTCGATGGTGTTTCCATCCGCGTGCCGACGCCCAATGTCTCGGTCATCGATTTCAAGTTCCAGGCCAAACGGCCGACCACGGTCGCCGAAGTGAACGAGGCGATCCAGGCCGCGGCCTCCGGCCCGCTCTCGGGCGTGCTGGCGGTCACCGCGCTGCCCAATGTCTCGTCCGACTTCAACCACGATCCGGCGTCGAGCACCTTCGCCCTCGACCAGACCAAGGTGATGGATGGCACCCTCGTCCGTATCTTGAGCTGGTACGACAACGAATGGGGCTTCTCGAACCGCATGTGCGACACCGCCGTCGCCATGCAGCGGGCGGCGTGACCATGGGCGCCCTCGGTATCGACGACCTGGGCCCCCTGGCTGGTCGGCGCGTGTTGTTCCGCGCCGACCTGAACGCCCCGATGCAGGGCGGCTTCGTCAGCGATGCGACCCGGCTCGAAGCCCATGCCACCTCGATCCGCGAATTGGCGCGGCGCGATGCCAAGGTGATCGTGCTCTCCCACTTCGGCCGGCCCAAGGGGCGCGACGAGGGGCAGAGCCTGCGGCCGGTCGCCGTGGCGCTGGCCCGCGTGCTCGGCCGCCCGGTCGGCTTCGCCGAGGATTGCATCGGCCCGGTGGCCGCCGAGGCGATCGCCGCCATGGCACCCGGCGAAGTCCTGGTGCTGGAAAACACCCGCTTCCATCCCGGCGAAGAGGCAAATGACGCCGATTTCGTCGACGACCTGGCGGAGCTGGGCGATCTCTTCGTGAACGACGCCTTTTCCTGCGCCCATCGCGCCCATGCCAGCACGGCGGGCCTGGCCGCCCGCCTGCCCTGCGCCGCCGGCCTTTCCATGAAGCGCGAACTCGACGCCCTCGAAGCCGCCCTCGGCCGGCCGGCACACCCGGTGGTCGCCGTGGTGGGCGGGGCCAAGGTGTCGAGCAAGCTCGACGTCATCGGCAACCTCGTGGGTAAGGTCGACAAGCTCGTGATCGGCGGCGGCATGGCTAATACCTTCCTCTATGCCGAGGGCAAGCCGATCGGGCGCAGCCTGGCCGAACGCGACCTGGCCGATACCGCCCGCGCCATCGTGGGCAAGGCCCGTGCGGCAGGAACCGAGATCGTGCTCCCGGTCGATGGCGTGGTGGCCCGCGAATTCCGGGCGCACGCGCCGAGCGAGACGGTTTCGGTGGATGCCGTGCCGGACGACGCCATGATCCTGGACGTCGGCCCGCGCTCCCTCGCCGCCTTGTCCGACGTCTTCGGCAAGGCTCGAACCGTGGTCTGGAACGGCCCGCTCGGGGCCTTCGAAACGGCCCCCTTCGATGCCGCGACCACCGCTGCCGCGCGCGATGTCGCCCGTCTCACTCGGGCCGGCGGCCTGCTCTCGGTCGCGGGCGGCGGCGATACCGTGGCCGCCTTGAAACACGCCGGCGCCGCCGACGGCTTTTCCTTCGTCTCGACCGCGGGCGGGGCCTTCCTCGAATGGCTCGAAGGCCGCCCCCTGCCCGGCGTCACCGCCCTTTCCGCCGCCCGAACCACAGGAGCCTGAGCGATGGCCCGCATCACCCTTCGCCAATTGCTGGACCACGCCGCCGAATATGCTTATGGCGTGCCGGCCTTCAACATCAACAACATGGAACAACTGCTGGCGATCATGACCGCGGCACAGGCCACGGACGCGCCGGTGATCGTGCAAGCCTCACGCGGGGCCCGCAGCTATGCCGGCGACATCATGCTGGCCAATATGGTCGCCGCCGCGGAAGCCATGTATCCCGGCATTCCGGTCTGCCTGCACCAGGACCACGGCAACGACGAGGCGACCTGCTTCTCCGCCGTGCAAATGGGCTTCACCAGCGTGATGATGGACGGCTCCCTCGAAGCCGACGCCAAGACGCCGGCCAGCTACCAGTATAATCTCGACGTGACCACCAGGGTCACCGAACTCGCCCACAAGCTGGGTGTCTCGGTCGAGGGCGAACTCGGCGTGCTGGGCAGCCTGGAGACCGGCAAGGGCGAGGCGGAGGACGGCCACGGCACCGACCAGACCCTGTCCCACGACCAGCTCCTGACCGACCCGGACCAGGCCGTCGCCTTCGTCGAGGCGACCAAGGTCGACGCGCTGGCGATCGCCATGGGCACCTCCCACGGCGCCTATAAATTCTCGCGGAAGCCCGACGGCGAGATCCTGGCCATGCATGTCGTCCAAGCGATCAACGAACGCCTGCCCGGCCTCCACATGGTCATGCACGGCTCCTCCTCCGTGCCTGAGGAATTGCAGGAACGCTTCAACAAGTTCGGCGGCCGCATGCCCGCGACCTGGGGTGTGCCGGTCGAAGAGATCCAGCGCGGCATCAAATTCGGTGTCCGCAAGATCAACATCGATACCGACTGCCGCCTCGCCATGGCGGCCGAGATCCGCCGGATCGCGACCGAGAAGCCGGACGAATTCGACCCGCGCAAATTCCTGAAGCCGGCGATGGACGCGCTGACCGCGCTGTGCCGCCGCCGCTTCGAGGAATTCGGCACCGCTGGTAATGCCTCGCGTATCAAGCCGCTGTCGCTGGCCGCCATGGCGCGGCGCTATCAGAGCGGCAGCCTGAACCCCCGTGCGCCGCTCTCGGTCGCGGTCTGACGAACAGGAGAAGACGATGAACGAACAAGTGAAGGCAGACCGTTACCGCGCCGGTGTGATGGAATATCGTAAGATGGGCTATTGGCAGCCCGACTACGAGCCCAAGGACACGGATGTGATCGCCCTGTTCCGGATCACGCCGCAGGACGGCGTCGATCCGGTCGAGGCTTCCGCCGCCGTCGCCGGGGAAAGCTCGACCGCAACCTGGACGGTGGTCTGGACCGACCGCCTGACGGCCAGCGAGAAGTACCGCGCCAAATGCTACCGCGTCGATCCGGTACCCAATGCGCCGGGCCAGTATTTCGCCTATATCGCCTATGACCTCGACCTTTTCGAGAGCGGTTCGATCGCCAATCTCTCGGCCTCGATCATCGGCAACGTCTTCGGTTTCAAGCCGCTGAAGGCGCTGCGCCTCGAGGACATGCGCCTGCCGGTCGCCTATGTGAAGACTTTCCAGGGTCCGGCCACGGGGATCGTGGTGGAGCGCGAACGGCTCGACAAATTCGGCCGTCCCCTGCTCGGCGCCACGGTGAAGCCGAAGCTGGGCCTGTCTGGCCGCAACTACGGCCGCGTCGTCTACGAAGCGCTGAAAGGCGGTCTCGACTTCACCAAGGACGACGAGAACATCAATTCCCAGCCCTTCATGCACTGGCGCGAACGCTTCCTCTACTGCATGGAAGCGGTGAACAAGGCCCAGGCGGTGACGGGCGAGGTCAAGGGTACCTATCTGAACATCACCGCCGCGACCATGGAGGACATGTACGAGCGCGCCGAATTCGCCAAGGAACTGGGCTCCGTGGTCGTCATGATCGATCTTGTGATCGGTTACACGGCGATCCAGTCGATGGCGAAATGGGCTCGCAAGAACGACATGATCCTGCACCTGCACCGCGCCGGCCACTCCACTTACACGCGGCAGAAGTCGCATGGCGTCTCCTTCCGGGTGATCGCCAAGTGGATGCGGCTCGCCGGTGTCGACCATATCCATGCCGGGACCGTGGTGGGCAAGCTCGAAGGCGACCCCTACACGACGCGCGGCTATTACGACATCTGCCGTGAGGACTTCAATCCCACCCGGCTGGAGAACGGCATTTTCTTCGACCAGTCTTGGGCCAGCCTGGCCAAGCTGATGCCGGTCGCCTCCGGCGGCATTCATGCCGGGCAGATGCACCAACTGATCGACCTCCTCGGCGAGGACGTCGTGCTGCAGTTCGGCGGCGGCACCATCGGCCACCCGATGGGCATCCAGGCCGGCGCCACGGCGAACCGCGTCGCCCTCGAGGCGATGATCCTGGCCCGCAACGAAGGCCGCAACATCCTCGAAGAAGGACCGGACATCCTGGCCGCCGCCGCCCGCTTCTGCACGCCGCTGCGCCAGGCCCTCGATACCTGGAAGAACGTCACCTTCAACTATGCCTCGACCGACACGCCGGACTTCGTGCCGACGCCGTCCGTCGCCTCGTGAGGAGCGATACCATGCGCATTACCCAAGGCTGCTTCTCCTTCCTGCCCGACCTGACCGACGAGCAGATCCGCGCCCAGGTCCAGTACTGCATCGACCAGGGTTACGCCGTGAACCTGGAACACACCGACGATCCGCATCCCCGCAACACCTTCTGGGAAATGTGGGGGCTGCCGATGTTCGAGATCCGCGACGCGGCGGCCGTGATGCTTGAGCTCGACGCCTGCCGCAAGGCCTACGGCGACCGCTACATCCGCCTGACCGCCTTCGATTCGAGCCACGGCTGGGAATCGGTGCGGATCTCCTTCCTGGTCAACCGGCCGGCGGAAGAGCCGAGCTTCAAGCTGATCCGCAAGGAGCAGGCCGGGCGCAACATCGGCTACACCACCATCGTCTCGTGAGCGGGGTCGTCGGATGACCGAAGCGCTGGCCGAGGCGCGGATCGACCTGGCGGCGGAACTGGAAGGTTCCGGCGCCAGGGAAGTCCTGGACACGTTGGAGGCGGAACTGGTCGGGCTCGCGCCGGTGAAGACCAGGATCCGCCAGATCGCCGCCCTCCTGGTGGTCGAACAGGTGCGCCGGCGCCTCGGCCTGGCGGCCGAGCCGCCGAGCCTGCACATGTCTTTCACCGGCAATCCGGGTACCGGCAAGACCACGGTGGCGCTCCGCATGGCCGACATCCTGCACCGGCTCGGCTTCATCCGGAAAGGCCACCTGGTTTCGGTAACGCGGGACGACCTGGTCGGCCAATATATCGGCCACACCGCACCCAAGACCAAGGAGATCCTGAAGCGGGCCATGGGCGGCGTCCTCTTCATCGACGAAGCCTATTACCTCTATAGGCCGGAGAACGAGCGCGACTATGGCCAGGAGGCGATCGAGATCCTGCTCCAGGTGATGGAGAACCGACGCGAAGACCTGGTGGTGATCCTGGCCGGCTATGCCGACCGGATGGAGACTTTCTTCGCCTGCAACCCCGGCTTTCGCTCGCGCATCGCCCATCATGTGGACTTTCCCGATTACAGCGACGGCGAGCTGATCGCCATCGCCGACATGACCCTGGAGCGGCAGAACTACCGCCTGAGCGAGCGTGCCCGCGCCGCCCTGACGGACTATATCCGCCGCCGCCGCCAGCAACCCCATTTCGCCAACGCCCGCTCGATGCGGAATGCCCTCGATCGCGCCAGGCTCCGCCAGGCGACCCGCCTGTTCGCCGAAGGGCGGCGCGATCTGACGGCGGCGGACCTGATGACGATCGAGGCGGAAGACATTCTGGCGAGCCGCGTTTTCGATGGAGACGGCAATGGCTGAACCCCTGGTGATCGCGCCTTCGATCCTGTCCGCCGATTTCTCGAAACTGGGCGACGAAGCCCGCGCCATGGCGGCGGCCGGCGCCGACTGGCTGCATATCGACGTGATGGACGGCCATTTCGTGCCCAATCTGACCATCGGGCCGGACGTCGTTCGTTGCCTGCGCCCCCATATCTCCCTGCCTTTCGATGTTCATCTCATGGTGGCGCCGGTCGACCTCCATCTCGAAGCCTTTGCCAAGGCGGGGGCCGACCTGATCACCGTCCATGCCGAGGCGGGTCCCCATCTCGACCGAACACTGCAAGCCGTGCGTTCCCTCGGCTGCAGGGCCGGCGTCGCCCTTTGCCCGGCGACGCCGGCCGCCGCCGTCGCCCACGTGCTGGACCGGCTCGACCTGATCCTGGTGATGAGTGTCAATCCCGGCTTTGGCGGGCAGAGCTTCATCCCCTCGCAGCTCGCCAAGCTGGCGGAGCTTCGCACCATGATCGGCAATCGGGCGATCAGGCTCGAGGTCGACGGCGGCATCAATGCGAGGACGGCGGCCCAGGTGATCGAGGCCGGGGCCGACACGCTGGTGGCGGGATCCGCCCTGTTCCGCGACGGCGCCGCCCACTACCGCCGCAATATCGACGAGCTTCGCCCCGCGAAGAGTGCCGCGTAACCATCGAAGAACCATATGGGAGGAAC
>JAYSCC010000009.1:19187-19555 GCA_041915065.1 Zavarzinia sp. | reverse complement strand
AAACCGGCGATCACCTTGCCGTTGCCGATTCGGCGCACCTTGCGGGCATTGCCCTTGATCACGGTCTGGCCCAGGCTGACTTGGCCGTCACCCGCCACCACCACCTTGTTGCCCTTGCGCACGCCCAGGATGGTGGTGCCGTGCCAGGTCGGAATCTCGTCGCTCAAGGGAAGATCCTTCGCGTTTCTGTCGGCTCTTATGTAGCGATCCGGGCCGCCGCCACAAGTGACCCCTGCAAGTGCCCCCCGCAGAAGCCGCCGTTTGCCCGCCTCGCCGCCTCTGGCAGACTGCCGCCATGTTGACCGAGATTCTACCCGGCCCCCGCGGCCCCTTCATGAACATCGCTTATGCGACACCGGACAATATCA
>JAYSCC010000009.1:0-19177 GCA_041915065.1 Zavarzinia sp. | reverse complement strand
CGCGCCCAGGCGGCGGCACGGGCGATCGGCCTCGAATTGCTGATCTTCGACGGCTTCCGCCCGACCGAGGCGCAATGGGCGCTGTGGAACGCCCTGCCGGACCCGACCTTCATCGCCGATCCCCGCCTCGGCTCCACCCATGGCCGCGGCGTCGCCCTCGACCTCACCCTGGCGACGGCGGAGGGCGAAGCGCTCGACATGGGCACCGGCTTCGACGACATGACGCCGCTCTCCTACCACGCTGCCGCGGTGCCGGCGGCGGCGCGGCGGAACCGGCTCACCCTGCTCGGCCTCATGGTCGAATCGGGCTTCGTGCACAATGAATTCGAATGGTGGCACTACAATCTGCCGCGGCCGGAGCGCTTTCCCCTGCTCTCCGACGCCGCGGCCGGCACCGCGATGATGCCGTAACGACAACAAGAGGAGACCGTCCATGCGCCTCGCCCCCCTCGCGGGCCTCGCCCTGCTGCTCGCCCCCAACTTCGCCCCCAGCCTGGTGCTGGCCGATGAAGCGCCGCCGCGCGAAATCGCCACCGGCGCCGATTTCATGGCCGTCTGCACCGATGCCGGCCGCGCCCTGTCAAACCCGCCGGGCGACGGCAACCGCGCCGCAGCCCGCCAGTGCAAGGACTGGATGCGCAATTTCTTCCAGATCGAGGCGGCCCGGCCGACCGTGCCCAACGACCAGGTCATGTGCATCAACGGCAGCCTGAAATGGCAGGAAATCGCCGACGAAGTGCTGGGCTGGGGCAAGGGCCGGACCGATTTCGACACCCAGCCGGCCGATGCCCTGGTGCGCGCCGCCATGCGCGCCCGCCACCCCTGCCCCGGCGGCAACTGACGACAATGACCAGCGCGGTCCTGGCCCTCGATCCGGCCGCCGCCCCGGCGATCGTCGACCGCGCCATCACCGCCTATGTCGCCGGCTGCCATGCAAGGGTGCCGGATTTCGTCGAGCGGCATTTTTCCGTCCGCGGCAGCCTCGCCCTGCATCGCCATGCGCTGGGCTGGGATCTCGCCCGGGCGCCGGCCAATCTCCTGCTCGCGGTGCCGCAGCTCGGCGTCCAGGCCGCCGCCGCGGGATTGCGCGGCCTGGGCGGGCGGGGTGCCGCGCGGCGCCTGGCCAAGCTCTCCCTGGTGCGGGAAACCGCGGTCGCCCGCGCCCTGGCCCAGGCGATCGAACGCGAACTCCTGCAACTCGATCCCGACGACCCGGCCCGGCCGGACGGCATGGCCCAGGCCCTGGCCGCCGATCCGACCGTCGCCGCCGCCTTCGATCTGATCGAGGCGGCCGCCGCGCGCAGCGCCGCCGACGGTGCCTTCCGCCGGCAATTGGAACTCGCCCTGTCGCGCTATGCCGGCACCAGGGCCGCCGCGGCCGACATCGCCACCGCATTGACCAGCCTCGGCATCGGGGCGCTGGCCTTCAAGCAGATCACGCCCAGCCTGATCTCCCTCGGCCCCCTGCTGGCGGCGGCGATCGCGCAGAATGCCGCGGTCACCGGCTTCCCGCTCGGCAGCGGCCTCGGCGGGCTCTGGTACAGCTGGTTCCCGGTGGCGCCGGGCACCGCCCTGGTCGCCGGGGTGACTGGCGGCCTGCTGCTCGGGGCCGCCGTGCTGACCGCCTTTTCCGGCGTCGTCACCGATCCCGCGCAGAAAGCCCTCGGCCTGCACCGCCGAAGGCTCGACCGCCTGGTCGAGGCGGTCGGCCACGGTATCCGGACCGGCGAGGGCTTGGGCTTCAACCCGCGCGACCAGCTCGTCGCCCGCCTGGTCGACCTGATCGACATCGCCCGCACCGCCCACCGCCTGCTGAACGGCGGCTAACGCTTCCTTTTGGGCTTCGGTACCGCCCTGGCCGCCGCCAGCGCCCGTTCGGCCCAGGCCGCCAACTCGTCATCGTCGTCCAGGATCTCGACCGGGACTTCGTAATAGCTCGCCACCGTGACCTGGCGGAGCTTGGTCGCATAGCGGAAGGGTTCCGAGCCCCGGGCGGTGAAGTCATCGCGCATGGCGTCGTCGACCCTAAAGTGCAGCACGCCGCGCAGCACCAGGGCAAAGGTGGTGCCGCCGAGCGACAGGCCGGCGCCACCGAACAGCCGCTTCACCACGACGCCGGCGAAGCGGCGGGGGGCTGCCCCCGCCAGCCGGCCGGCGACTTCGAGGGCGAAGTCGCCGGCTCCTCCCGCCGTCACGGCAGGCTGAGCGCGACCGGCGTCGGCTTACCGGCCACGACCGTGACCTCCGTCTCGGCCGTCTGTTCGCCACTGGTCACGGTCACAGCATAAGTGCCCGCGGGCAGGATCCACACCGGCTCTGCCTCGTAGGAACTGGTGACCTCCTGCTTCTCCTTGCCGGTCATGGCCTCGACCACACGGGCCACGCTCCAATAGACGTCGGCCGTCGCCTTGATGCCGCCCCGGGTGACACTGGCCCGGATCGCGCCCGCGTTCAGGTCGACCTGGGGCGCCACCGCCTTGCCGGCGCCGAGGTCGACCTCGACCCCCGCCTTGGCTTCGCCGGCCTGGGCCTCGACGTAATATTTGCCGGCCGGGATGCGCAGCACCGGCTCGGCGTCGTAACTGTCGGTCACCGGATCGCCGCGCGCCCCGGAAAGATCGACGGCCGCCGGATAGATCGTCCAATGCAGGCCCTGGGTCGGCTTGGGCGCACCAGGAGCGAAGATCGCGGTCGGTTTCAGAACACCGATGCCGACCACAAAGGTGAGCTTCTGCTGCGCCCCCGGCTTCACCTCGACCACCTGTTCCGCCCGACCTTCGCCGAGTTCGGCACGGATCCGGTAGGTGCCGGCATTCAGGCGGAAGGTCGCGGTCGCATCGAAGGAATAGGCCATCACTTCCTCGCCCTCCGGCGGCAGGACTTTCCAGGCCACACCTTCGGTCGCGACCGGTTCCGTCTCGCTCGGCCGAGCCTCGACCGTGACCGAACCCGCGGCCAACACAACCGAGACTGGCGTGGTCTCGCCCGCCTTGACGCTCGCCGTGGTCTCGCCCTTGGCGTCGCCATGCTCGACCGTGATCCGGTAGTCGGCGCCGGCGGGCAGAACGAATTTCGGCTCGGCGTCATAGCTGTAGCCATGGTCCTTGCCCTGGGCGTCGAAGATCTTCCAGCCGAGCCCGTCTTTCAGCTTGGGCCCGCCCTCGCTCTCGCTCGCGGAAAGGGTGACGATGCCGGCCTGGAGGTCGACCACCACTTCCTGCTTCTCGGCGGTGACCTTCACCGGCTTCTGCACCACGGCGGCACCCAGGGTGGCGCGCAGGATATAGTCGCCCGGCGACACCCGTTCGCCCGGGGTCCAGGTGGCGCCATAGAAATAATCAAGCGAATCGCCCAGTTCCTCGCCCTCGGTGCCCGGCACGTCGGGGAAGAGTTCCCACATCATGTGGTCGTCGGCGACCGGCTTGCCGGGGGCATAGACCGCCTTGAAGCTGGTCCTTGCCCGCACCACGGGCGCAGGCGGCGGGGGCGGGGGCGGCGTCGGCGCGGCCGATGCTGGCGCTGCGCCGGCCGCCGCGGCGACCGTGCCCAGGGCCGATTGCAGACTGCCGGCGTCGCCCGCCTGGACGAATTTGCCGCCCGTCGCATCGGCGATGCATTGGAGCTGGTCGCGGGTCGCCTGGTCGCGGATGTCGAAGCCGATGACATGGGCGGTGAAGCCGACCCCCGCCGCCTCCAGTTCCTTGGCTACGGCGCAGGGGTCTTCGCCGCAGGTTTCCATGCCGTCGGAGACCAGGATCACGGTCGCCTTTTCCTCGGCATATT
Organism: Zavarzinia sp.; assembly: GCA_041915065.1. Classification (GTDB taxonomy): domain Bacteria; phylum Pseudomonadota; class Alphaproteobacteria; order Zavarziniales; family Zavarziniaceae; genus Zavarzinia. The sequence goes on along the minus strand of JAYSCC010000009.1, from coordinate 15,394 downwards.
TCAGCTCTTCCGCGGCCCGGCGGAGGCTCGCCGCGATCGGCGTCTTGCCCTTGGGGCTCAGCTTGGCGATCACGTCGCGGATATGGGCGGCATCGACCGGGCCGACCGGGACGACATCCTCGATATCGTCGCAGGCGCCTTTGGTGCGATGGCCATAGACCGTGAGGCCGAGGGCGATCTTGCTGTCCCAGCCCGCCATCAGCCGGGCCACCGCGTCCTTGGCGATGTCCCATTTGCTGCGGCCGTCGATCTGCGCCCACATGCTGCCGGAAGCATCGAGCACCAGGATGGCCCGGCCTTGCGAATCGGCACCGGCGCTGCCGGGCCCTGCCGCCACGGCGAGGCCGAGAACGGCCGCCCCCATCAGGTGTCGCCCCACCAGGCTTCGCAATGCATTCATGTCATCCCCCCTCTGCTTCCCCCGGGGTTCGAAGCCTGCCATCCCGGATAAGCCGCGGCAATCGGCGGTCGCCCGCCCTGTGACCGCCGTCACGCCCCGACCATCCGCCATGACAGGGCAACCTGCGGGCGCTAGCATCCCTCCGCCATCGGGCCAACGCCAAGAGGCCAAAGCCAGCAGGGAGATCACCATGAGCAGCAAGTCCCTCACCATCCAGGCCAAGGACGGCGGCAGCTTCCAGGCCTATGTCGCAAGGCCCGCGTCGGCCGCCCCGGCGCCCGCGATCGTCGTGATCCAGGAAATCTTCGGCGTGAACGCGGTGATGCGCGGCGTCTGCGACTGGCTGGCCGGCGAAGGCTATGTCGCGATCTGCCCGGACCTGTTCTGGCGGATCGAGCCCGGCATCGACATCACCGACCAGAGCAAGGCCGAATGGGACCGCGCCTTCGCCCTCTTCTCCGCCTTCGACCGAGAAGCCGGCATCGCCGACATCGAGGCGACTCGGGCGGTCGCCGCGACGCTGCCGGGCACCACCGGCAAGGTCGGCGCGGTCGGCTATTGCCTGGGCGGCCACATGGCCTATCGCACCGCCTGCGAGACCGCGGTCGACGCCGCCGTCGGCTATTACGGCGTCGGCATCAACGAGGTGCTGGGCAAGGCCGCCGGCCTCCGCAAGCCCTTGATGCTCCATATCGCCGGCAAGGACGGTTTCGTGCCGCCCGAAGCCCAGGCCAAGATCCAGGAAGGCCTCGGCGCGAACCCGCTGGTCACGCTGCACACCTACGCCGGGCAGGACCACGCCTTCGCCCGCATCGGCGGCGCCCATTACGACAAGGCGGCGGCCGAGCTCGCCAATGGCCGCACCCTCGCCTTCTTCGCCACCCATCTGGCCTGAGGCGGCGGCGATGGCCCAGGCAATCCGCCTCCACGGCTTCGGCGGCCCCGAAGTCCTCGCCCTCGAAGCGGTCGATCTGGCGCCGCCCGGTCCGGGCGAGGTGCGCCTGCGCCAGACCGCGATCGGCCTCAATTTCATCGACTGCTACCACCGCACCGGCCTCTATCCCCAGCCCTTGCCGGCTGGGATCGGGCTCGAGGCGGCCGCGGTGGTCGAAGAACTGGGGCCGGGCGTCACCGGCCTCGCGCCGGGCGACCGGGTGGCCTATTGCCTGGCCCCGATTGGCGCCTATGCGACCCACCGCAACTATCCGGCCGATCACTTGGTCAAGGTGCCGGACGGGGTTTCGGACCAGCAGGCCGCCTCGCTCATGCTCCAGGGCCTGACCGCCTGGTACCTGCTGCACCGGACCTATCCGGTGAAGGCGGGCGAGACGGTGCTGTTCCATGCCGCCGCCGGTGGCGTCGGCCTGATCGCCTGCCAATGGGCGCGCCACCTCGGCGTCCGCCTGATCGGCACCGCCGGCAGCCCGGAAAAGGCCGAACTGGCCAAGGCGCACGGCGCCGCCGAAGTGATCCTCTACCGCACGGAAGACGTTCCGAAACGGGTGCGCGAGCTGACCGGCGGCAAGGGCGTGCCCGTGGTCTACGACTCGGTCGGCAAGGACACCTGGGAAGGCTCGCTCGACAGTCTCGCCGTGCGCGGCCTGATGGTCACTTTCGGCAATGCCTCCGGCCCGGTACCGCCGGTCAGCCCCGGCGTGCTCTCGGCCAAGGGCTCGCTCTACCTGACCCGGCCGACCCTGTTCCACTACATCGGCGAGAAGTCGGAACGCGACACCGCCGCCGCCAGCCTGTTCGACCTGGTCGCCCGCGGCGTGATCAAGACCAACGTGCGCCAGAGCTTCCCCCTCGCCGAAGCCGCCGCCGCCCACCGCGCCCTCGAAGCCCGGCAGACAGTCGGCTCGACCGTGCTGCTGCCGTAAGCCCTGGACTCGCCCCGCACCCGCATCCATAATCGCATTATCTGATGCTCAGTTTGATGCGGGTGCGGGATGCGAACGACCATCACCCTTGACGACGACCTGCTGGCCGAGGCGCAGCGGCTCAGCGGCGTCGCCGATCGCGGGCAGTTGCTGCGCACCGCCCTTCAAGCCCTGATCGAGCGTGAGAGCGCGCGCCGCCTGGCCCGTCTCGGCGGCTCGGAGCCCACCCTCGAAGCGATCCCCCGGCGGCGGGACGTCCCGGCGTGATCCTGGTCGACACTTCCGTCTGGATCGATCACCTGCGAGCAGGCGACGCACAGCTGGCGGACCTGCTCGGACAGGGCATCGTCGCTGCCCATGATTTCGTCATCGGCGAGATCGCCTGCGGCAGCCTGCACAACCGGCGGGAAATCCTCGTCCTGCTGTCCGGCCTGCCACGGCTCGATCCGATCACCCCCGCCGAAGCTCTGTCCTTCGTCGACTCCCACGCCCTGATGGGGCGCGGCATCGGCTATGTCGACGTCTGCCTGCTCGGTGCTGCCGTTCTGGCCGGTGCTCGCCTGTGGTCCCGCGACCGGCGCCTCGCCACCGTGGCGGAAAACCTGGGCTGCGATTGGGCGCCCGATTGACCGCTTACCGCCGTCCGCTCCGGGCGGCGACGCCGGCGATGCGCATCAGGGCGCGGGCGGTCAGGGCGTCGGCCGGGTTGCCCGTCGTCTTGCTGTCCAGTTCCGCCTCGACCAGGAGGTCGACGGCATCGGCCAGGCGATGGCCGGACCAACGGTTGAGCTGGGCCTTGAAGGCGCGGTCGCGCGGGAAGCGTACCGGCGGTTTCAACAAGCTGAGCGCCCGCTCGACCGAGGCGCCGCCGTCGACCAGCCCGCGCGCCAGTTGGAGCTGGAGTACCTGGCGGCTCACGGCGCGCAGCACGGTGATGGCATTCTCCCCCGCCTGGCGGCAGCGCTCCAGGCTTCGTTCGAGCCGCGCCATGTCGCCGCCGAGGCAGGCTTCGACGACATCGTCGATGCCGATGTCCGAGGCATCACCGACCGCGTTCCGCACGTCTTCGAGGCCGACCCGCGTCGCTCCGGCGCCCATGTAGAGCACCAGCTTGTCGAGCTCGCTGCGGCTGAGCGCGCGGTCGGCGCCCAGGCGTTCGACCAGCCAATGCTTGGCGTCGGGATCGATGCCGAGGCCGGCCTTGGCCAGCACCTGGTCGATCAGGTCGTCCAGGCTGCCGGCATCGTCGGCATAGCAGGGGATCGCCGCGCCATTGGCGGCTTCTTCCACGGCACTGCGGAGCGTGCTGCGCCGGTTCGGCAGGTCGCCCGCCTCGGCGACCACCAGGGCATCGCCTGCGGGGGCCTCCAGGAAGGCCTGGATCAGCTTGGCGTGCTTGTCGGCGAGATCGCGGAGCCGGACCACGCGGCGCCCGCCGATCATGGAGATGGCGGCCGCCTCGTCGGCCAGGCGGGCCGGGTCGTCGTCGAGCGCCGAACCGCTCAGCTCGACCACGCGGAAGGGATCGTTCAGGTCCGGCACCACGCTTTTCGCGGCCGTCGCGGCGCGTTCGCGCACCAAGCCGCCGTCCGGCCCGAACACCAGGACCAGGCGCACGGCCGGATCGGGCCGGGCCAGGAAACGGTCGATGGCGGCGCCGGCGAGCTTCATGCGAAGCCGCCGTCAGCGCCCGCGATTGGCTTCGAGGAAACTCGCCACGCGGGAGCGGATCTCGTCGGCGAGCTGAGTCGAGGCGCGGCGATAGGCGTCCTGCTGGGCGGCGATCGCGGCATATTCCGAGACCGGAATATTATAGGCCGTGGTCGCCCGCGCCAATTCGTCCATCACGCCCTGGCCGCTGGCGACGTCGACCAAGTGGATCTTGGCGCGCAGGGTCACCGTGTAGCGGGTCACCGTGGCGTCGCTCTGGACCAAGCCGCCGAGTTCATAGGTCTCCAGCGTGACGTCCAGGCGATAGCGTGGGTTCTCCGCCGAACGGCCGGCCGAGATGCGGTCGATCAGGTCATTGCGCAGGACCTGGCCGGTGCGGTCCTTGCCGATCGGCGAGACCGCGACCGAGCCAAGCAGGGCCTCCGCCTCGGCCGAGGTCGATTCGCTGCCGTACATCGGCCGGAAGCCGCAGCCGGCCAGCGCCAGCACCGTGCCCAGCACGACGGCCGTCAGCAGCCGGGCGAGCGTGACCCGCCCAGGCTTGACGGGAACCGTCGAAGGAAGCGTCATGACTCAAACCACCAGGTTGACGATGCGACCGGGCACCACGATGACCTTGCGCACGGGGCGTCCGTCAATCGCTTTCTGCACCTGGTCGAGTCCGAGGGCGAGGCGTTCCAACTCTTCCTTGGGCAGATCCTTGGCCACGGTCAGCGTACCGCGCAGCTTGCCCTGGACCTGGACGGCGATGGTCACCTCGTCATCCGCGGCCAGCGCCGGATCGGCCTTGGGCCAGGCCGTCGCCACCAGCATGGTGCCGTGACCGAGCGCCAGCCACAGTTCCTCGGCCAGATGAGGCATCATCGGTGCGACGAGCTGGACCATCACCTCGAGCGCCTCGCGAATCGCCGCGGCACTCGCCCCGGTCTTGCCGAGGGCGGCGTCCTGCACCGCATTGGCGTATTCGTAGAGGCGGGCGACCGCCTTGTTGAAATGGAATTCGTCGATGTCGGCGGTGACACCGGCGATCGTCTTGTGGGTGGCGCGGCGGAGCGGCCCGTCCTCCGGACCATAGGCCGAATCACCCACCGGGCCGATTCGGGTCAGCCCTTCGGTGACCATGCGCCACAGGCGCTGGGTGAAGCGCCAGGCGCCCTCGATGCCGCCCTCGGTCCATTCGAGGTCGCGTTCCGGCGGGCTGTCGGAGAGCATGAACCAGCGCGCGGTATCGGCGCCGTAACGTTCGATGATGTCGTCGGGGTCGACCACATTCTTCTTCGACTTCGACATCTTCTCGACCCGGCCCTGGGTCACCGCCTCGCCGGTCTCGATCCGCACCAGGGCGCCCGAACCGTCGGTCGTCACGTCGGCCGGATTCAGCCATTCGCCGCCGGCCGATTTGTAGGTCGCGTGGTTGACCATGCCCTGGGTGAACAGGCCGGCGAAGGGCTCGTCGATGCCGATATGGCCGGTTTCCTTCATCGCCCGCGTGTAGAAGCGCGAATAGAGCAGATGCAGGATCGCATGCTCGACACCGCCAATATATTGGTCGACCGGCAGCCAGTAATCGACCGCCTCGCGGTCGAAGGGCTGGTCGCTGCGGGGCGAGCAGAAGCGCGCGAAATACCAGGACGAATCGATGAACGTATCGAAAGTGTCGGTCTCGCGCCGGGCCGGCGCGCCGCATTTGGGGCAGTTCACATGCTTCCAGGTCGGATGGCGGTCGAGCGGGTTGCCCGGCAGGTCGAAGCTGACATCGTCCGGCAGGGTGACGGGCAACTGGTCGTCCGGCACCGGCACCACGTCGCAGCGCTCGCAGTGGATGACCGGGATCGGCGCGCCCCAATAGCGTTGGCGCGACACGCCCCAATCGCGCAGGCGATAGGTCACGGTGCCCTGGCCGGCGCCCAGCTCGACGATCTTCGCAATCGCCGCCGCCTTGCCCTCGACCACGCCGAGCCCGTCGAGGAAGCCGGAATGATAGAGCGTGCCGTCGCCCGTATAGGCTTCGGTGCCGACCGCGAAAGTAGCAGGATCAGCGCCCGCGGGCAGCACCACCGGGGTCACTTCGAGGCCGTATTTCCGCGCGAAGTCGAGGTCGCGCTGGTCATGCGCCGGGCAGCCGAAGATGGCGCCGGTGCCATAGTCCATGAGCACGAAATTGGCGATATAGACCGGCAGGGTCTCGTCGGGCAGGAACGGGTGCTGAACCTCGAGCCCGGTATCGAAGCCGAGCTTTTCCGCCCGCTCGATCTCTTCTTCCGAGGTGCCGCCCTTGCGGCACTGGTCGCAGAAGGCGGCCAGCACGGGATCGGCCTTGGCGAGAGACGCCGCGATCGGATGATCGGCCGCGATCGCCAGGAAGGCGGCGCCGTAGAGCGTGTCGGGCCGGGTCGTATAGACGTCGACCGATTCGGCCGGCGCGCCGCCCTTGAACTTGAACGAGAGACGCGCGCCCTCGGATTTGCCGATCCAGTTCTCCTGCATCAGGCGGACCTTGCCGGGCCAGCGTTCCAGCGTCTTCAGGCCCTCGATCAGCTCATCGGCGAAATGGGTGATCTTCAGGAACCACTGGACCAGCTTGCGCCGTTCCACGAGCGCGCCGGAGCGCCAGCCGCGGCCGTCGATCACCTGCTCGTTGGCGAGCACGGTGTGGTCGACCGGGTCCCAATTGACCATGGCTTCCTTGCGATAGACCAGGCCCGCCTTCAGGAAGTCGAGGAACAGTTTCTGCTCGTGCCGATAGTATTCGGGATGGCAGGTCGCGATCTCGCGGCTCCAGTCGAGCGACAGGCCCATCGATTTGAGCTGGGCGCGCATCGCCGCGATGTTCTTGTAGGTCCAGTCGCCGGGATGGACCTTGCGCTCCATGGCGGCATTCTCGGCCGGCATGCCGAAGGCGTCCCAGCCCATCGGGTGCAGCACGTTGAAGCCCTGCGCCCGCTTGTAGCGCGCCACGACGTCGCCCATCGCATAGTTGCGGACATGGCCCATGTGGATGCGCCCCGAGGGATAGGGGAACATCTCGAGGACATAGTATTTCGGCCGGCTGCGGTCTTCGCCGGCGCGGAAGGCATCGGCGGCTTCCCAGGCGGCCTGCCACTTCGATTCGGCGGCGCGCGGGTTGTAACGCTCGTTCGACATGGGGAAAATCGGCTCTCTGACGCTGCCCGGCAGCGATGACGCGAAGGTGCCAGAGATATAGGGCGAGGCCTTCGCGCCTGGCAAGCGATCCGTCCTGCCCCCCGATTCCCCTCCCCCGGCCGGACGGCCGGAGGAGGCGAGAAAGCAGGAAGCGAAAAAGGCGGGTCGTTACTGGCCGATGCTCTGGATGCGGAGCTGGCGGGCGCGGGTCAGGATGGCATTTTCGAGCTGGCCCACAGTCTCTGCCGAGACGGGCACGTCGATCCACTGGCGGTCGGGGCCGATCTGCTGGCGGAACAGGGCGACCTTCAGGCCGTCGGCGCGGAGCCGGCGGTCGAGAATATAGACGGTCGCCTTCATGCGCTCCGACGGCCGGTCGGGCGATGAATACCAATCGGTGATGATGACGCCGCCGAAAGGATCGGCCGAGGCCAACGGCATGAAGGACAGCGTGTCGAGCGAGGCGCGCCACAGCAAGGCGTTGACGCCGATGCCGCTCGCCCCCGGGTCATCGTTCTTCTTGCTGTCACCACCGAAGAGAACGAGGCCGTCCGACCCGAAGATGCCACCCTCGGGCGGGGCATTGGGATCGGGATTGGGGTTGCTCTTGCCCGACGCCGTGGTGGTCGGATAGGTGGCCTCGGTCTCGATCGGCCCGCAGGCAGCCGCCGCCAGCACCATCGTCATGGAAGCGAGCGCCGCGCCCCAACGCAGTCGGTTCATCAACATGCCCTCATCGTCACTTTGCCGCATCGCCCGGCCCAGCCCTTCATTAAGGGATGCCCGGCGCCAAGGCAATGGCACTGCTGGCCGAAAGCGGCCTGAATCCGCCGCGATCGGGCCACGGACCGGCCCTGGCAAGTGTTACGCATCTGCAACAGAGACTTTTCAATGTCAGCTACCCGTAAGCCAGCGGGCGCCTTTTGCTTGACCCGGCGAGGGTGGTGGAAATTCTATCTCCAGTCAGATCCAAGTTCGGATCGCCCGGGGACCACTCCCGGCAACCTCGCTGACCAATTGAGGGGATGATGAACAAGCTTCTTCTGGGCACGACGGCCCTTGCCACCGCCGCCCTGCTCTCCGCCGGCGCCCACGCCGCCGAAGGCCCGAAGGTGACCGTGTCCGGCTTCTACACCGGCGTCCTGATGGCCGGCGACGACGGCGTCCCGAGCGACCGCAACGTCTCGCTCGACACCTGGAATGCCGAAGTCCACTTCAACGCCGAAGGCACCGCCGCCAACGGCCTGACCTACGGCGCGCACATCGAGCTGGAAGGCACCACCCAGAACGACCAGATCGACGAGAGCTTCATGTACCTGAAGGGCGGCTTCGGCCAGCTCATCATCGGTAACGACGATCCGGTCGGCGAAAAGATGGGCTACATCTCGCCCGCGCCGGACGCCTACGGCATCCTGTCGGTGAACTCGCCGAACTACAACTTCGGCAACCCGGCCGGCATCAGCGCCGCGACCATCACCACCGTGAATGACTTCGGTGGCGATTCCTCGAAGGTCATCTACATCTCGCCGCAGCTCTCGGGCTTCCAGTTCGGCCTGTCCTACTCGCCGGACGCCTGCGAAGACCGCAGCTGCAACAACGGCGGCTTCGAGGCGGACAACAATTCGACCGTGGCCGATGGTGTTGCCTACGGTCAGCAGTTCGCCGCCGCCTTGGCCTTCTCGAAGGAATTTTCGGGCGTGAACGTCGGTCTGTCAGCCACCTACAGCTGGAACGAGGCCGAAAACGTCTCGGGCCCCAACCCCCCGCCCTCCGTCCGATTCAAAGACACCACGCTGTACGGCTTTGGTGCCAATATCGGCGCTCCGGTCGGCGCTGGTACCGTCACGCTGGGCGGCTCCTACCTGGCCACCAAGAACCTGAACGGCCTGAAGGACGTCGACGCCGACGCCTTTGACGCCGGCATCCAGTATGCCCAGGGCCCGTGGACGGTCGGTGTGCAGTCGGCTTGGTATTCTGACGACCGCCCGGACCACGACATGTACGCCGTGTCCTTCGGTGGTGGCTACGAAGTGGCGACCGGCCTCGGCGTGTCGGCCGGTATGATCCACTACGATCGTCAGGCCGGCTGGCTCGCGGACGCGAGCGACGCGAATGTCTTCCTGGTCGGCACCAAGCTGACGTTCTGATCCCCCAAGGATCCGAAGATCAGAGAGAGGGCGGGAAATCCCCGCCCTCTTTTCTTTTGTCTCTCTTGTTTTCGTGGGCGCACTCCTTGCCCGCGAACCGGGGCGATCCCTATCTTGGTAGCGTGTCCGCGAGCGCTGTATTGGAGATTGTCATGGGTGGTCTGGTCTGGCTGGCGTCCTATCCGAAGTCGGGCAACACTTGGCTGCGCACCTTCCTGCACCACCTGCTACTGAACCCTGCCCAGCCCCTGCCGCCGGACGAATTGGTGCGCTTCACGCTCGGCGACCACCACCGCGCCTGGTACGACAAGGCAGCCGGGACATCGACCTGGGGTTGGCCCGAGAGCGAGATTTCAAGACTGCGCCCGCGGGCACAGGCCCTCATGACAGGCGCCTTCCCGGATTCCGTCTTCGTGAAGACCCACTCCATTCTCTCCGTCGTCGACGACATACCGCTGATCTGCCCCGAGGTCACCAGCGGCGGCATCTATGTGGTGCGCGACCCGCGCGATGTGGTGATCTCGGCGGCAGACCATTACGGCCTGACCATCGACCAGATGATCGACCGAATGAATTCGCCGACATCGACCACCGGCGGTACGCGAGATTCGGTGGTCACCTATCACGGCACCTGGTCGGCCCATGTGCGCAGCTGGACTCATGCCCCGATGCCCGGCTTCCTGGCTCTGCGCTACGAGGACATGGAGCAGAAGCCGTTGAAGACCTTCGGCACGATCGCCCAATTCCTGGGCCTGAAGCCCCCGCGCGAGCGGCTCGAACGTGCGATCCGCTTCTCTTCCTTCAAAGTCTTGCAGAATCAGGAAGCCCGGCACGGCTTCCGCGAACGCAGCGAGCATTCGCAGCGCTTCTTCCGCGTCGGCAAGTCCGGCCAGTGGCGGAACAAGCTGACGCCGGAGCAGGTCGCCCGCATCGAACACGACCATGGCACCCAGATGCGGCGCTTCGGCTACCTCGATACGGAGTCGCTGGCCGCCAATGCCGGCTAACCGGCCGCGGACCGGAATACCGACAATCCGTCAATACTGCAGTGCCGCAGGAATGCTTATGAATTTCGCGCCTCGAATATTACGCAGTTGCGAAACATAAATGTAAAATTTCGGTCATTTCGACCTTAGTAGTGTGGCTTCCCTGGCACACAGCTTGCCCCTCTTGCTGGCTCGATTTCTTAGCTATTGATGGCCGAGGCCGCCTCGGTCTATCCACGGCTCAGGGCACGACCACAACATGCCTTCATGAGGGGTGAGAGATGAACAACAAGCTTCTTTTCGGCACCACGGCCCTTGCCGCCGTGCTGCTGGCCGGTGCGGCCCAGGCGGCCGACCCCGGCGTGACCGTGAAGGTCGCCGGTTTCGCCAAGGCCTTCTTCCAGGTCGGCGGCTTCAGCAGCAACCAGTCGAACGGCGCGTCCAACCTGCGCAACACCACGCTCGACACCTGGAACAACGAAGTCTGGTTCATCGCCGAAGGCACCGCTGCCAACGGCCTGAAATACGGCGCCCGGATCGAGCTGGAAGGCACGACCCAGGACGACCAGATCGACGAATCCTACATGTGGCTGCAGGGCGACTGGGGCAAGCTCGAGATCGGTAACGACGACAACGCCGTCAACCAGATCTCCTACTTCATCCCGACCGTGACCGCGGACAAGTCGATCGGCATCGAAGATCCCGACTACTATCCGAACTATCCGACGGGCGCGGGCAGCACCTTCCGCAACTTCAACAGCCCCAGCCATTACGATGGCGACGCGTCGAAGCTCATCTACTTCAGCCCGCGTCTGGCCGGCTTCCAGGCCGCCGTCTCCTATGCGCCGTCGGCTTGCGAAGACAGCAACACCGCGGCCACCTTCGGCATCTGCAACAATGGCGGCTTCGAGCAGGATAACGCAGCCAATGCCGGTGGCTCCTTCGGAGATGTCATCGCCGTCGCGCTGAACTACACCCAGAAGTACGGCGACCTCGGCGTGACCGCCTCGGTCGGCTACTACCACGACAGCGGCGACCTTTCGACCGCTGGCGACCGCAGCAGCATCACCGCCGGTGCCGGCATCTCCTACCAGGGCTTCGACATCGGCGCCAACTGGATGCACACCAGCCACTACGCCCGTCAGGCCTATACCCTGGCCGGCTCGGACAATCCGGATGCGACCCTGAACCAGTATCTGGTCGGCGCTCGCTACACCACCGGTGCCTGGTCGTTCGGCGCCAACGTCGGCTACGGCAAGATCACCGACGCTGCCAATGCGGGCAACGTGCCCGGTCGCGACGACAAGCTGGTCGCCGGCATGCTCGGCGCTGGCTACACCATCGCTACCGGCCTGTCGGTCGACGCCGGCCTGATGTACTACGACTGGAGCTCGGAGAACCCGAACGGTTCTTCCAACCTGGCCGGCAACCAGACCGCGACCGTCGGCCTGATCGGCACCGTGCTGAGCTTCTGATCCTCCGGGATCGATGCCATGGGGGCGGCCTTCGGGCCGCCCCTTTTCTTTTGTCTCTACAACCTTCGGGCAACTTGCGCCCCCGGAGCACCCCTCCCATAATCCGCGCCAAACAAGGCCAATATGGGAGGGCAGACGATGAGCCAGGAGATCTATCCGGTTCCGGCCGGTTTTGCGGCCGAGGCGCATGTGGATGCGGCGGGCTACGCCTCGGGTTACCGCCGTTCGGTGGAAGACCCGGTGGGCTTCTGGGGCGAGGCGGGCAAACGCCTGACCTGGATGAAGCCCTATTCGGCTGGTGCCGTGAAGGATGTCTCCTTCGGCCCCGGTGAGGTGCACATCCGCTGGTTCCACGACGGCGTGCTCAATGTCGCCGCCAACTGCCTGGACCGCCACCTCGAGACCCGCGCCGACAAGGTCGCCATCCTGTGGGAAGGCGACAGCCCGGCCGATAGCCGTGCCATCACCTACCGCGAGCTTCATGCCGAGGTCTCGCGCTTCGCCAATGTCCTGAAGGCCAAGGGGGTTCAGAAGGGCGACCGCGTCACCCTCTATCTGCCCATGATCCCGGAAGCCGCCGTCGCCATGCTGGCCTGCGCCCGGATCGGCGCCATCCATTCGATCGTCTTCGGCGGCTTCTCGCCCGACAGCCTGGCCGGCCGCATCGTCGACTGCGGCTCCAAGGTCGTGATCACCTCGGACGAGGGCTTGCGCGGCGGCAAGCCGGTGCCCCTCAAGGGCAATACCGACAAGGCCCTGGAACAGGCGCCCGACGTCGAATGCGTGATCGTGGTCCGCCGCACCGGCGGCAAGGTGAACATGGTCCCCGGCCGCGACGTCTGGTACGACGAGGAACTGGCCAAGGCCGATCCGGTCTGCGAGCCGGCGCCGATGAATGCCGAGGATCCCCTCTTCATCCTCTATACCTCGGGCTCGACCGGCAAGCCCAAGGGCGTGCTGCACACCACGGGCGGCTATCTCGTCTATGCCAGCATGACCCACGAGCTGATCTTCGATTACCACGAAGACGACGTCTATTGGTGCACCGCCGACGTCGGCTGGGTCACCGGGCACAGCTACATCGTCTATGGCCCGCTCGCCAACGGCGCCACCACCCTGATGTTCGAGGGCGTGCCGAGCTATCCCGACGCGTCGCGCTTCTGGCAGGTCGTCGACAAGCACAAGGTGACGATCTTCTACACGGCGCCCACCGCGATCCGCAGCCTGATGCGCGAAGGCGAAGCCCTGGTGAAGAGCACCTCGCGCGCCTCGCTCCGCCTGCTGGGCAGCGTCGGCGAGCCGATCAATCCGGAAGCCTGGAACTGGTACCACAAGGTCGTCGGCGACGAGCGCTGCCCGATCGTCGATACCTGGTGGCAGACCGAGACCGGCGGCATCCTGATCAGCCCGTTGCCCGGCGCCACCGCGCTGAAGCCCGGTTCCGCCACCCTGCCCTTCTTCGGCGTGCAGCCCGAAGTGGTCGATGCCGACGGCAAGGTGCTGACCGGCGCCACCGAGGGCAATCTCTGCATCGCCGACAGCTGGCCCGGCCAGATGCGCACCGTGTTCGGCGATCACGAGCGCTTCGTGCAGACCTATTTCTCGACCTATCCGGGCAAATATTTCACCGGCGACGGCTGCCGCCGCGACGAGGACGGCTATTATTGGATCACCGGCCGGGTCGACGACGTCATCAACGTCTCCGGCCACCGCATGGGCACCGCCGAAGTGGAGAGCGCCCTGGTCGCCCATCCCAAGGTCGCCGAGGCCGCCGTGGTGGGCTATCCCCACGACCTCAAGGGCCAGGGCATCTATGCCTATGTGACGCTCAACGCCGGTGAGGAACCCACCGACGCGCTCAAGAAGGAACTGGTCGCCTGGGTCCGCCGCGAGATCGGCCCGATCGCCAGCCCCGACCTGATCCAGTTCGCCCCCGGCCTGCCCAAGACCCGCTCCGGCAAGATCATGCGCCGCATCCTCCGCAAGATCGCCGAGAACGAGTTCGGCGCCCTCGGCGACACCTCCACCCTCGCCGATCCCTCCGTCGTCTCCGACCTCATCGACAATCGGCAAAACCGCGCCTAGTCGCTTTGGGGGTCGCCGCCTCCAGCCCCCGTCCCTAGCCTGTGCCGAACAGGGGAGGGACGGGATGGCGACGGGCAAGGCCTTCACGCCGCTGACATTGGGGCCGCTCGGCCTTCGCAACCGCTTCGTGAAGTCGGGGGCCAATGAAGGCATGTACCGCCGCGGCCTGCCGACCAAGGCCCTGGTCCGCCACCACCGCGAAATCGCGGCCGGCGGCGCCGCCCTGACGGTGATGGCCTATTGCGCCGTGGCGCCCGAGGGCCGCACCTTCGCCGACCAGCTCTTCATCCGGCCGGAGGCACTCGCCCCCCTCCGCGTCCTGACCGATGCCGTCCATGGCGAGGGGGCCGCCGTCTCGGCCCAGATCACCCATGGCGGCGCCTTCAGCTTCCTGAAGCCGACCGACGGGCGCCGCCCCGGCTCATCCTCCGGCGGCTTCAACCCGACCGGCGCGCTGCACGGCGTGCCCCTGAAACGCGCCCTCGACCCGGCCGAACTGCCGGCCCTGGCCGATCGATTCGCGGCCGGCGCCCGCCTCGCCCGCGAGGCCGGTTTCGATGCGATCGAGATCCACATGGGCCATGGCTATCTGTTGAGCCAATTCCTCTCCCCCGGCGAGAACAAGCGGCGAGACGATTTCGGCGGCAGTCTCGAGAACCGCGCCCGCTTCCCCCGCATGGTCCTGCAACGGGTGCTCGACGCGGTCGGCAAGGAGATGGCGGTCGGCTGCAAGATCGGCGTCTTCGAGGGTTATCGCGGCGGCGGCCAGGCGAGCGACGCCGCCGGCCTCGCCCGCCTGCTGGAGGCGGACGGCGCCCATTTCCTGGTGCTGACCGGCGGCATGAACGTGCAATCGCCCTGGTGGATCTTCGGCAGTCCCATGCCGGTCGCCAGCATGAAGCGCGAAGACCCGAGCTTCATCGGCCGCCGCGCCCTCGACATCCTGCGCCTGATGCAGCCGAAGGACCTGGCCTTCCGCGAACTCTATTTCCACCACCATTCGCTCCAGGTCCGCGCTGCGACCACGCTACCGCTGCTCTATCTCGGCGGCGTCACTTCGATGGCCGGGGTCGACCAGGTGTTGGGCGAGGGCTTCGACGCCGTGGTACTGGCCCGCGCCCTGCTGCACGACCCGGACCTGGTGAACAAATTCGCCGCCGGCGCGACGACGCGCTCGGGCTGCACCGCCTGCAACGAATGCGTCGCCACCATGCACACGCCGCGCGGCACCCACTGTGTGCTGCGCCCCCTGCCCGACCCGGCGGAGAACCAGGCGATCGCCGGAACCTGACTCCTGCCACCTTCGTCGGCTTGAAGCGCCTTTCGCAACGTGGCACCCAGGGAAAAACACCGGGAGGCGGCGATGGCGGCGGACGAGGGACAATACGACTATATCGTCGTCGGAGCCGGCACGGCCGGCTGCATCCTGGCCAACCGCCTGTCGGCCGATCCGCGCAACCGCGTCCTTCTCCTCGAAGCCGGCGGGCGGGACAATTGGATCTGGTTCCATATTCCCGTCGGCTATCTCTTCGCGATCGGCAATCCGCGCGCCGACTGGATGTTCCGGACCGAGGTCGAGGCTGGGCTGAACGGCCGTTCGCTGGCC
>JAYSCC010000008.1:0-19692 GCA_041915065.1 Zavarzinia sp. | reverse complement strand
GATCTGTCAAGGCTGGCGCCGTCGGCTGCGGCATGCTCGCCGCCATCGAACGATCGAGGTCGGGCAGGAGGCGCACCTTTGACGAAGCAAGACATCGTCCTGATCCATGGCACCTGGTGCAATGGCGGCACCTGGGGGGCCTTCGCCACGGAACTCGAGCAACGGGGCTATCGGGTGCATACGCCGTCCTGCCGTTACCATGGTAAGCCCGGCGACATCGATCTCTGGGGCAATGCCCAGAAAGTCGCCAAACTCGGCCTGCTCGACTATGTCTCGGATCTGGTCGAACTGGTGGACGGCCTGGAGGGACCGCCGATCGTCGCCGGCCATTCGGTGGGGGCGTTGCTCGCCCAGCTGGTGGCGGCGCGCCGTCAGACGAAGGGGTTGGTACTCCTGGGGCCGGCACCCGCGGCCGGCATGTTCAGCCTCTATCCGTCGGCGGTTCGCCTGTGGGGGCGTTACCTGCCCGAATGGGTGATGGGCAAGCCCATGTATCCTGTCGCCTGGGGGCCGTGGCAAAAGCTGATCTGCAACGCCCTGCCGGAAGAGGTTTCGGCTGCCTTCTATGCGACCCTCTGCGCCGAATCCGGCACCCTCTACCGCGAGATGATCTTCTGGTTTCTGGACCCGAAACGGGCCTCGCGCGTGAATTACGGCGCCGTGAAGGCCCCGGTCCTGGTGGTCGCCGGTTCGCAGGACCGATGCACCCCGCCGGGTATGTGCCGGGCGACGGCGCGGCGCTTCGGCAGGCATGCCACCTATGTCGAGCTGGCGGGGTCCGACCACATCATGACGGCCGGCCGCTTCATGCCGCAGACGCTCGCGGCCTTCGACCGCTGGGCGGGGCTCCAGGGCCTTCTGCCGGACGCCGCTGCGGCCTGACGCGCACCTGGTTCACGACGGCGGCGGCGTATAGACCAGGACGGCGATCGTCTTCCGGTCCTTCAGGTGGTTGCCGATCATGCGGCGCTTGCGGGGATCCAGGGTCAGGGCGTCGCCCGCCTCCATGATGATCTCATCCGGCTCGTCCTCGAAGCGGACCACCAGTTCGCCTTCGAGGACGAGGATCAATTCCTCCTCCGCTTCCAGCGAATAGAAATCGACGCCGGCATAGGCACCGGGGGCAAGCTCGGTCCAGGTCGCGAGCATGCGCCTGGAATTGCGCGGCGTCAGGGCGAAATCGGTGAAGCCGTGGCCGCCGAGGCCGACCCGGCGCCGCTCGGCCCGGCGGATCAGGGTCGAAGGCCGCTCGTCGAACAGGTCGCGCAGGCCGAGGTCGAGCGCCCGGCACAGTTTGAGCAGCGAGGCGATCGAGGGCGAGACCATGTCGCGCTCGATCTCGCTGATGAAACTGCGGCCGAGGCCGCTGCGCTGCGCCGCTTCCTCCAGCGTCAAGCCGAGTTCCTGCCGCCGCAGGCGGATCCGCTTGCCGAAGGCTGCTTCGGGGGCGATCGCCTCGTCCGTTGCGGCCGCTGTCGCCTCGCTCTTCTGTCGTCGCGCCATGAGTCTCTCTGGGTGTCTTTTTTCCATTATAGCGGAAAAATGTTGCTTCGGGCGAAATTCACGCTACCGTCATGGGGTCGAGTTTGGAGCGAGGGCGTCCATGAGTACCGGTCAGGGGGCAGCCTATGTAAACGGGGCCTTCGTCGCCCTACAAGAGGCAAGCGTTCCCTTGCTGGACTGGGGCTTCACCAAGTCCGATGCGACCTATGATGTCGTCGCGGTGACCGGGGGCCGCTTCTTCCGCCTGGACCGCCACCTCGACCGTTTCGAGGCCTCGGTGCGCGCCCTTTCGATGACCTTGCCGGTTACACGCGCGGAACTCGCCGCGATCCTGGCGGAATGCGTGCGGCGCGGCGGGCTGGACGACGCCTATGTCTCGATGACCTGTACCCGCGGCGTACCGCCCGCCGGCACGCGGGATCCGCGTCGGTTCAAGAACGCGCTCTATGTCTACGCCATTCCCTATGTCCGGATCTTCGATGCCGCCGCCAGGGGGCGCACGGCGCGCCTCCATGTCTCCGATATCCAGCGGATCCCGCCGCAGTCGGTCGATCCTCGGATCAAGAATTACCACTGGCTCGACCTGACCCGGGCGCAGATCGAAGCGCTCGATGGCGGTGCCGATCTGCCCTTGCTGGTCGATGCCCTGGGGGATGTGACGGAAGGCTTCGGCTACAATGTGTTCGCGGTCTTCGACGGCATCGTCGCGACCCCCGACCGGGGTGTCCTCGAAGGCATCACCCGGGCGACCGTCTTCGACATCTGCGAGAGCCTGGAGATCCCGGTGGAGCGGCGCCCGATCGCTGCTGCCAGCCTCGGCCAGGCGGACGAAGTGTTCCTGACCAGCACGGCGGGCGGCATCATCCCGGTCGGGGAGATCGATGGCCGCGCCATCGGCGACGGCGGCATGGGGCCGGTGAGCGCCCGGATAGAGCGCCGCTACTGGGACTGGCACGCGGATCCGGCGCAGACCACCGCGGTCGCCGATCTCTAGGAGCGAAACATGAGCCGTACCCCGCCGTCCCCCTTGAGCACACCTCGGTTCGCCGGCCATGTCTCGATGTTCCGGGTGCCGATCGCGGCCACGCCCGAAGGGCTCGACATCGCCCTCTGCGGCATTCCCTTCGACAGCGGCACCCTGGGACGCAATGGGTCGCGCCTCGGACCGCGGGCGGTGCGCGACGTCTCGATGCAGGCGATCCGGCCGGTGCATCCGTTGAATAACCTGAGCCCGTTCGAGGATTGCCGTGTCGCGGACGTGGGTGACGCCGCCTCGAACCCGCTCGACATCCTGCAGGCGATGGACCAGATCACCGATTTCTTCGCCGCCATCCATGCCGCGGGCGCCCTGCCGCTGGCGATCGGTGGCGATCACTTGGTCAGCCTGCCGGTGCTGCGCGCCCTGGCCAAGGACAGGCCCCTGGGCCTCGTCCATTTCGACTCCCATACCGATACTTACGAAGGCTTCTACGGCCAGCGCTACAACAATGGCACGACCTTCCGCCGCGCGGTGGAGGAGGGGTTGATCGACCCTAAACGCTCGATCCAGATCGGCATCCGGGGCCCGCGTTTCGGCAAAGAAGACCTGGCCTTCTCGCTCGCCTCGGGGATGCGGGTGATCACCATCGACGAATTCTTCGAACTCGGCACGGCCGGCGTGATCGCCGAGATCCGCCGGGTCGCCACGGGCCCCTGCTACGTCTCCTTCGATGTCGACGGCATCGATGCCGTCTATGTCCCCGGCACCGGCGCGCCGGAAATCGGTGGTTACACGCCGCGCGACGCCCAGGTGATGATCCGCGGTCTGAAAGGCCTCGATATCGTCGGTGCCGATGTCGTCGAAATAGCGCCCGCGCTCGACCCGACCGACGGCACCGCACGGGTCGCCGCCAACATGGCCTTCGAGCTCCTAGAAGTGATGGTCGACCGGCATCGCCGCCGGCAGGCCGCATCGAACACTGCCTTCCAAGCCTAGAGAGGACGACCATTATGAGCATCAGGATTGCCGCCATCGCTCTCGTCGCCGGTCTTACGGCGGCCGGATCCCTGCACGCGGCCGAAGTTCCTGCCTTCGCCGCCAAGGGCAAGGCCGTGTTCTGCGTCGACGCGACCTTCCCGCCGATGGAATTCTTCGAGAAGACCGGCGACAAGGAGCCGGTCGGCTTCGACGTCGAGCTGATCAAGGGCATCGCCGGCACCTGGGGCATCACGCCCGAGATCGTGAACATGGATTTTGCCGGTCTGCTGCCCTCGCTCGAGGCCGAGCGTTGCGACGCCGTGGTCAGCGGCATGTTCGTGACCGCCGAACGGACCAAGAAATTCGACGCCGTGCCCTATCTCGCCACCAGCTCGGTACTGATCGCCAAGGGCGGCACCGCGGCGCTCGCCTCGATGGACGAACTCTCGGGCAAGACCGTGGCGGTGCAGACCGGCACCGAATTTGTGAAATGGTTCGAGAAGATCAACGCCGACCTCAAGGCCAAGGGCCTTCCCGAAGTCGACGTCCAGCTCTATCCCAAGGCGTCCGACGGCATCCAGCAGGTCCTGCTCGGCCGTGCCTTCGCGACCACGACCCAGGACACTGAAGTCGCCTATCGCGACCTCCAGGCGCCCGGCACGCTGGCCACCATCCATGTCTTCGAAGATACCCAGAAGTTCGGCGTCTACCTGCGGAAGAACGGCGGCGACGCCAAGGCGGTGACCGATGCCGTCGCAGCGCTGAAGGCGAACGGGGCCCTGGCCAAGATCGTCGAGAAATGGCACCTGGCGGTCGGTCAGCTCGACGTTTCGAAGTAACCCGTAGCTTCGTAGACGGTCGGCTTTCATGAGTTTCGATCTCGACGTCTTCCTGGCGCCCCTGTTCTCCTGGGTCTTCATGAAGGCGGCCCTGATCACCCTGGCCCTGGCGGCGTCCGCGCACGCCGGGGCCATCCTGATCTCGGTACCCATGGCGCTCGGGCTGAATTCCCACAGCCGGCTGCTCAAGGCCGCGATCCGGCTCTATGTCGGGGTGTTCCGCGCCATCCCGACCCTGCTCTGGATGCTGTTCTTCTGGAATGCCATGCCGCAGTTCAGCCCGGTGTTCCGCGAATCCTGGTATACGCCCTTCATGGCGGCCTGGATCGCCCTCGTGGTGAACGAGGCCGCCTATCAGGTGGAGATCAACCGGGCCGCCTTGAATGCGGTCGACCGGGCGCAGATCCAGGCCGCCACCGCCTTCGGCTTTCACCCCTGGCAGATCTTCCGCCTGGTCACCCTGCCGCAGGCGGCCCGCGTCGCCCTGCCGCCGACGGTGAACGAATTCATCACCCTGCTGAAGGCGACGTCGCTCGCCTCGGTGATCTCGCTCCAGGAGTTGATGACGGTGACCAACCAGGCGGTCGCCACCACCTTCCAGTTCCAGGAATATTACGCCGTCGCCGCGGCCTATTACCTCGTCATCGTGACCGTGCTCACCTTGTTCCAGGGCCGGCTCGAGCGGCGCTTCGACTGGACGACGGAGCGCAGAACCCGGGGCGGTCTGATCCGCCTGCTCGGTAGGAGGGCGCGCTGATGACCGAGGCCCTGCCGCGCATCCGGGTGCGCGATCTCGTCAAATCCTACAACCATCTCACGGTCCTGAAGGGTATCGACCTCGACGCCGAGGAAGGCTCGGTGGTCACCCTGATCGGCTCCTCCGGCTCGGGCAAGAGCACCTTGCTGCGTTGCCTGAACCTGCTCGAAATCCCGGACAGCGGCGACATCGTGATCGATGGCGAGGCGCTGCATTTCGACCGGCGCAAGAAGGCCGGCGGGGTCGATCCCCGGCAGATCCGCCGGGTCCGTTCCAGCCTCGGCATGGTGTTCCAGAATTTCGCTCTCTGGAGCCATATGACCATTCTGGAAAATGTCGTCGCGGCGCCGGTCCATGTCTTGGGCGTGCCGCGGGAACAGGCCGTCGAGCGGGCCCATGCGCTGCTCCAGCGGGTCGGCATCGGCGAGAAACACGCCTGTTTCCCGTCCCAGCTCTCGGGCGGGCAGCAGCAGCGTGCGGCGATCGCCCGGGCGATGGCGATCGAGCCCAAGGCCCTGCTGCTCGACGAGCCGACCTCGGCGCTCGATCCCGAACTCGTTTCCGAAGTGTTGCGGGTGATCCGCGACCTGGCGGAGGGCGGCATCACCATGGTGCTGGTGACCCACGAATTGCGCTTCGCCCGCGAGGTGTCGAGCCGGGTCGTGTTCCTGCATCAGGGCCAGATCGGCGAGACCGGTCCGCCCGAGCAGGTGCTGCGCGATCCGCAGACGGAGGCCTGCCGGCGCTTCGTCCGCTCCGAATTGGGAACCCGAATGTCCAGTGTCGAGGAATGATCACCATGAACGACAACCCGATGCCGATTTCCGGCATGGAACTGGCGCGATACTCGGGGCATGCCACCTTCATGCGCCTGCCCCATATCCCGCTCGATCGCGACGAGGGGCTCGACGTCGCGCTCTTCGGCCTGCCCTGGGACGGCGGCACCACGACGCGCAACGGCTCGCGCTATGGGCCGCGTCAGATCCGCGAAATGTCGACCCTGCTGCGCAGCTTCCACCCGACTTTCCACCTGAATCCTTATCAGATCGCCAGGATCGCCGATGTCGGCGACGCGCCGACCAATCCGGTGGAATTCGAGACCACGCTACAGCAATTGCAGGACTTCATCGGCCGCATCACCGCCCGGGGCACAGTGCCGCTGGCGATCGGTGGTGACCACTTTTGTTCCTTCCCGATGCTGCGGGTGCTGGGGCGGGGCCGTCCGCTCGGCATGGTGCATTTCGATGCCCATACCGACATGTACGACCACTATTACAAGAACTCCCGCTATACCCACGGAACCCAGTTCCGCCGCGCGATCGAGGAGGGGCTGCTCGACCCGAAGCGGGTGGTCCAGGTCGGCATCCGCGGCACCGCTTTCTCGGAAGACGAGCACGATTGGCTGTTCGCCCAGGGTGTCCGCCACATCGGCATGGATTTCCTGCGCGACAAGGGGCCGGATGCCGTCGCCGCCGAGATCCGCGCCGTGCTCGGTGATGGGCCGAGTTACCTGACCTTCGACATCGACGCTCTCGACCCCTCCTGCGCGCCGGGTACCGGGGTGCCCGAGATCGGCGGTATCAACACTTATGAGGCGCAGCGCATCCTGCGCGGTCTCCGTGGTGTCGATCTCGTCGGTGCCGACCTGGTCGAAGTGGTGCCGGCGTTGGATCAGAGCGGTACGACGGCCCTGGTCGCGGCCAATCTCGCCTTCGAGATCATGTGCCTGCTGGCCGACCGCACGGCGGCGCGGAAGCGCCGGATCGCGTCCTAAGAGAGGGCCGGGGCGGGCTGCCTGTCCGCCCCGGTGCCGCGATCAGGCCAAGCTGGCCAGGAAGGGTTCGAGCACGGCGTCGAAACGCTCGGGCTGCTCGAAATAGGGCGCGTGGCCGGCGCCTTCGACCAGGGCTAGCGCCGGCCCTTTCAGCAACGTCCGGCATTCCTCGCCGACCGAGAGGGGAACCGCCTTGTCCAGGGCGCCCCAGATCAGCAGGAGTTTTTCCGGCGGATAGAGGGCGGCGAGTTGCTCCGCCACGTAATCCTTCTCGATGCCGTCGACCAGATAATTGCCGAGGCGGACGAAGCTCTCGTTGGCGCCGGGCGAAGTGTTGATGCGCCATTCCTCCTCGATCAGCTCGGGCATGACCAGGGCTGGATCGGCGATGACGAATTGCAGCTTGCCGGTGATCTCGGCGATCGAGGTCGCCTTGACGTTCCGCTGGATGCCGCGGGCGGTTTCGATCGCCATGGGCGCGATGCCGAGGGCGCCGATCAGGCCGAGGCCGGGTACCCGCGCGGGCGCCAGGGTCGCGGCATAGGCGGCGATATGGCCGCCCAGCGAAGTACCGACCAGGATCGCCGTCTCGATCTCCAGGACGTCGAGCAGGGCGAGCAGATAGCGCGCCAGCGCGGGCACGTCGGCCGGGCCGCCGGCACCCTTCTGCGCCAGGCCGTGACCTGGCAGGTCATAGGTGATGGCACGGAAGCCCTTGTTGCCGTAGCGGACCACGGTTTCGGCGAAACGGTCGCAGCGCGCGCCCAGGCCATGGACGAAGACCACCGCCGGCCCCTTGCCGCATTCGATGACACGGGTGACGACGCCCTCGACCGCGAGGGGATAGGTGATGCTGCGCATGGAAAAGAGTCCTCTGGTCACTGACGGTTGGGGGCGACCCTGGCGATCGCCTCGATTTCGATCCGGGCGCCGGGATGCACCAGGGCGCTGACTTCGACCAGGGTGCTGGCCGGTTTCGCACTCCGGAACCAGGCCTGGCGGACCGGATTGATGGCGACGCGGTCGCCGATATGGGTGAGGAAGATCGTGACCTTGGCGATCTCGGCGACCGAACTGCCGGCGGTGTCCAGCACCAGGGCGAGCTGGCGGAACACTTCCTCCGCCTGGGCGGCGGGATCGTCGCCGCCGACCAGGGCGCCCGACGCATCGACCGGAATCACGCCGGAGGCGAAGACCCAGCCATCCAGCACCACAGCGTCGCAATAGTGGGAGACCGGTGCCCCCTTGCCGGCGACCATGATCTCGCGGCGTTCCATCGTCGTCTCTCCCTCTTTCAGGCGCGCTTTTCCATGGGCACCGCCCAGCGCGACACGGGGCGCGGCAGGCCCAGGTGATCGCGCAGGGTGTCGCCCTCGTAGCGGGTGCGGAACAGGCCCCGGCGCTGCAATTCCGGCACCACCATGTCGACAAAATCCTCGACCCCGCCGGGGATCGTCGCCGGCATCAGGTTGAAGCCGTCGGCGGCACCGGCGCGGAAGCGTTCCTCCATCTGGTCGGCGATATCGGCCGCGGTGCCGCAAACCATCCAATGGCCGCGGGCGCCGACCGCGTGGCGCGCCAATTCCGCCAGCGTCATGCCCTTGGTCCTTGTCGCCTGCTGGAGGATCTTCAACTGGGTCGAGCCGAAATTGGTGGTCAGGTCCTGGGGCAGGGGCTCGTCCAGCCGGTAACGCGACAGATCCACGTCCCGCCCGACCAGCATCTGCAGGAAGGCGACGGCGAGCGTGGGATCGAGCAGGGACTGCAATTCGCCGAACTTGTCTTCGGCTTCGGCCCGCGTGCGACCGACGAAGGCGAGGAGGCCGGGCATGATCTTCAGGGCGTCGGGCGCGCGGCCGGCGGCGACCAGACGGCCGCGAATGTCGTCGGCGAAGGCGACCGCTTCGGCGAGATCGCCCTGCACGCTATAGACCATTTCGGCGGTGCGGGCGGCCAGGTCCCGGCCTGCCTCGGAGCCGCCGGCCTGCACCACGACCGGCCTTCCCTGTGGCGAGGGGCCGACATTGAGCGGCCCGCGCACGGCGAAATGCTTGCCGCGGTGGTCCAGCACATGGATACCCTGCGGGTCCATGAAGCGGCCGGAAGCGCGATCGATCAGATAGGCGTCCGGGTCGTAGCTGTCCCACAGGCCGACGGCGACATCGCAGAATTCCGCCGCCCGCTCGTAACGCTCCGCGTGCGGTGGCAGGTCGTCATGGCCGAAGTTGCGGGCCTCGCCCCGACTGACCCCGGTGACGAAATTGCAGCCCATGCGCCCACCCGAAATGTGATCGATCGAGAGCACGCGCCGGGCGACGTAATAGGGGTGGTCGTAGGTCGTGTTCTGGGTGATCACCAGGCCGATCTTATCGGTGCCGGCGGCGATCGCGGCCGCCGTGGTGGCCGGTTCGATGAAGGCCATACGGTCGGTCCGCGCCAGGATCTCCGGCGGCATGTCGGGCACGGCCGCCGAATCCGCCAGGAAGAAGACGTCGAACAGCCCCCGTTCCGCAGTCTTCGCCACCTTCAGCAACTCCGCGAAGGGCGGCTGGGTCGCGGGCTTTGTTCCCGGGTGGCGCCAGGAGGCAATGTGATGCCCCGTGTTCAGCACGAAGAGGCCGAGGTGCATCCGGCGATCGGACATGGCGGTTCCTTTGCGGGGCAGCGGGGAGGGGTCAGATCGGTGTCGCGAGCAGGGAGAGCACGGCGCCGGTATCGGTGATCACCTTCTTGCTGCGGAACTGCAGGCCGGCTTCGCCGCGCACCACCAGGTCGTGATAGCAGCCGACGCTGAACAGCACGGTCACGCCTTCGGGGTTGGTCTGGAACAGCGAGTAATTCGTGGTGACGCGGTACGAGCCATCCTCCTCCACCTCGATCCGCGGCAGGGAGAGGATGTGGCGGTCGGTGTGGAGGTTGTAGATATTGGCGTTCCGGAGCGAGACGATGCGGTCCCGCATCATGTTCTTGTTCTCGCACAGCATGAGCGGCAGCGGCAGGCCGAGCGCCACATTCTCGCGCGAGACGATCTCATAGCGCGCATCCTCGGTGAAGAGGTCGAGCCAGTCTTCGAGCCGGTCCTCGTCGATCAGGCGGCAGTGGGTCTCGAGCAGGGCTTCGATCTCGAAGATCCTTTCGCGCACCAACATCACGCCGCCTTTCCGGGTTCGATACCCATGAGTTCGCAGTAGTAGAGCCAGAAGCCGCGCATCGGCACGTCGGTGATCAGGGTCGCCTGGTCGGCGACCGGGCCGCGGCCGCCGAATTCGACGATGGCGTGTTCCTTCTCGCTGCCCAGGATCGCCTCGTGGACGATCCGGATCGCCTCGCCGTCCTCCATCGAGACGAGACCACCGGGGCCGACCAGGTTCGACATGCGAAGCCGGTGGGCATCCATCTCGGTCGAATCGTCGGCGTAACCATAGAAGGTCCAGAAGATCTCGAATTCGCCGGCCGACTTGGTGCGGATCTGGCGCACGGCCAATGTGTTGCCGATCTGCTGGAAGATGCAGTTGGGGAAGATCGAGGCGATGGTCAGGTTGTAATCGTCCGGATATTCCTTGCGGTACTGGAGCAGGGTCGGGTCCTTGAGCTGGAGCTTGGTATCGCCCCGCTCGGTCCCGGCATAGCCGTCGTCTTCGGCGAATTGACCCATCTTCTGGGCCGCCCAGGACATGTTGTGGCGGCCACGCTTGTCCAGCTTGGCGCCGCCCGTCTGGTTCAGGCGGGCGATGCCGAAGGTGATCTGGAACATATGCAGCAGGCCGCCGTGGTTGGGGTCGCGCAGATTGTCGGTATAGAGCTTCCAATTGCCGAACACGCGCTGGCGCTGATAGCCGAGGATCTTGATCGGGCGGTTGAACTGGCGCCGCAACTGGTCGGCGAAGGGCTTGTCGAGATAGTCCTCGAGGGGTTCGATCTCGTCCGCGAAAGTGCCGAAGATGACGCCGTTCAGGATCGCCACCTTGAGCGGGCGCAGCCCGTGTTCCTTGCGCTCGAAATCCTCGGGCAGGCCGCCCTTGCCGTCGATGCCGCGCTGGAACGGCACGCCGGTCAATCTGCCTTCCAGGTTGTAACACCATTGGTGATAGCAACAGATGTGCGAACGGGCGTTGCCGCAGGTCTGGCGCTGGACGATGGCGCCGCGATGGGCGCAGCGGTTGACGAAGGCGTGGACCTGGCCCTTGCGGTCGCGGTTCAGGATCACCGGCGTATCGCCGACCGCGATGGTGCGGAAGTCGCCGCCGTTCGGGATCTCGGCTTCGAGCCCCAGGTAGTTCCACACCGGCCCCTGGAAGACCCGCTCCTGCTCCAGGGCGTAGACGTCGGGGTTGGTATACATGCCATAGGGGATGCGGGTGCAATCCGCCGCGGGCCAGCTATAGAGGCTCTGGACGTCGGTTTCCATCGCAGTTACTCCGCCGCGGTCTGCAGTTCGAGGGGCTGCCGGGCCAGGCCGGCGGCATAGTCGCGGGTATAGAGGCGGTTCCACATGCCCTGGGCCAGCTCGCTCGGATGACGGCCGGCCTGGGGCTGCGGCGTGGTGTCGACCACCTCGCCGCCGAGGCGGAGTTCGACGAAATGGCTCGGGTCCTGGAGGATCGAGAGGTCTTCGAGCGGGCTCGCGTCCAGGACCAGGAAATCGGCCATGTGGCCTTCTTTCAGGGTGCCGACGGGGGCGCCGCGGAGATAGGGTGCCGGATTGGCGGTCGCGGTCAGCAGCGCCTCGCCCGGCGTGAGACCCAGGAGATCGCGCGCGATTTCGAGTTCGCGCGCCGCCCAGTCGCCGTAGAGGGTGACGGCAAAACCGCTCTCCGAACCGTTGATCAGGCGGACGCCGGCCTGGAAGGCTTCGGCGATGCAGATCCGGGCCGAGGCCAGTTCCTTCCGCTGGATGTTCGGCCACCAGGAATAGGAGGGGTCCTGCGGCTGCGCGAATTCGATGTTGTTCACCAGCATGAGCAGGGACGGGCTGATGGCGCAGCCGGTATCGAGGCAGGCGCGGATCGTCTCACCGTCGATGCGCGAGGCGTGATAGATGATGTCGGCGCCATGCTTGGCCGCGTAATAGGCGGCTTCCCGCCCGCGGGCATGGACGCCGACCCGGCGGCCCAGGCGCTTGGCCTCGCGGATCATGGCCTTGGTCTCGTCCTCGTCGAAGGCGGCATAGAGACCGTGCTTGCGGTCGCCCATGATGCCGTCGAGGGCGAATTTGATCATGTCGACGCCGTCCTTGGCCTGGCGGCGGATCTCCTGGATCGTCTCCTCGCGCGACTTGACCAGGATGCCGGTCGAGACGTCGGGCGCACCGATCCAGCTCGGATAATAGTCGTAGAGGCCCTGGTGGGTGGTCAGCGCCCGGCCGGCGGCGGTGATGCGCGGGCCCTTGTAGAGCCCGCAATCGATGGCATCGCGGACCGAAGGCGAGACCAGGCCGGAACAGGCCGGATCGATGATCGAGGTGAAGCCCCAGCGGAGCATGCTCTGCGCCGCATGGAGGGCGCGGATCGCCCGGAATTCCATGGTGGCATAGAGGTCGAGATCCTCTTCGCCGAGGGCGCGGCCATAGGAGATGTGGACATGGCCGTCGATCAAGCCTGGCATGACGAAGCGGCTGCCGTGGTCGATTACCGTGTCGCCCGCCTGCGGCGGCGGCGCTTCCGCACTCGGCCCGACATAGGTCAGCTTGGAACCGGTGAAGACCAGGGTCTGATCCTTCTCGGGAAAGGCGGAAGTGGCCGTGAACAGGGTGCCGCAGCGGACGAAAGTATGGCTCATCTTTTCGGGTACTCCTGAAGGATCAATCCGCGATCACGGCATCGAGGACGGGGAGAAGGGATGCTGTCCGCTCCCAGGTTACATTGTGGCCGCAGCGGCCGAAGACGACGAGGTCGGCATCCGGCCGGAGGGCGGTGAAGGCGAGGGCGGTGTCGGCCAGGGGCACGGCGCGGTCGTCCCGGCCGTGGATCACGGTGATCGGGCAGGCGATCGCGGCTGCTTCCGCCGCTGTCAGCGCTGCCGCTTCGATGGCGGCGGCGGGATCGGCCAGCATGGCGGTGAAATGGGCGGCCTGGCCCGGGGCGGCAAAGGCGGCGAAACGCGCCTCGACCAGGGCGGGGGCGGGCGGGGCGCCGCGCGCCGTCATCGGCGCCATGGCGGCGGCGAGATCGGCCGGCGTCCTAGGCGCGGTCCAGAAGCGGCGGAGCGCCTCGGGCACGGCGAAGGGGCGGAGCGGCGAGCCGATCGAGACGACGGCGGAAAGGGCGTTCCGGCCGGCGGCCTTGAAGGCGAGGGCGCCACCGATCGAATTGCCGATCAGTACGGTGCCGGGGCCGGTACGGGCCAGCACGGCGTCGATCTGCGCGCCCCACAGGGCGACGTCGAAATAGGGCGGTGCGGGCTTTTGGTCGGAGGCGCCGAAGCCGATCAGGTCCAGGACATGGACTTCGGCCCGGGCCGCCAGCGGTTCCATGACGGCGCCGAAATTGGCAGCCCCCATGGTGCCGGGGCCGATGCCGTGCACCAGCACGACCGGGCGGCCGCGGCCCTTGGCGCGGGAACGGGCGATCACGCCCCCGACGCCGTCCTCGTGCAGGCGCCAGCCGTTGGCATCTTGTCGGGCGTCGGGGGTCATGGCCGGTTACTTCAGCTCGATGGCGTAGTCTTCGACCGGCAATTCCTTGTCGATCAGGCCGGCGCCGAGCAGGAACTTGCCGTAGGCGACATAGCGGGCCTTGTCGAGCGCCAGCGGATCGCGCGCGAAGGCCGGCTGGGTATCCATCCAGGCGGTGTGATTGAGGTCGTTGTCGAGGTCCGGATGGGCCTTGGCGAAGGCGGTCCAGGTCTCGGCCGGATGGGCCAGGAGGTAATCCGTGCCCTTCTTCAAGGCTTCGAGGAACTTCTTGATCTTGGGATCGTGGGCATGGTCCTTCTGGGCCAGGATGATCAGCTCGTCATAGGCCGGCACGCCGTTCTCTTCGGGGAAGAAGAGCACGGGGTTCAGGCCCTTTTCGCGCAGCTCCGTCGCCTCGAAGGTGCGATAGGCGCCGATCACGCCGTCGACCTGATGCGACATCAGGGCGGTCACGAGCTGGAAGTTGACGTTCACCATGGTGACGTCGTTCAGCGTCAGGCCGGCGTTCCGCAGCATGTTGCCGAGGGTCGCCTCTTCGACGCCGCTGACCGAATAGCCGATCTTCTTGCCCTTGAAATCGGCCATCGTCTTGATGCCGCTGTCCGACAGGGCGGCGACCGAGTTCAGCGGCTGCGACACCAGGGTGCCGACGCGCACCACCGGCAGGCCCTGCTTGGCCAGCAGATAGAGCTGCGGCTGATAGCTCAGGGCGATATCGGCCTGATTGGCGGCGAGCAGGCGGGGCGGCGTCGAAGGATCGGCCGGCGGCACGATCTCGACCTCGAGGCCCGCTTCCTTGAAGGCGCCGATCTGCTCGGCGACCAGGATCGGCGCATGGTCCGGGTTGATGAACCAGTCCAGCAGGACAGTCACCTTTTCGGCGGCATAGGCCGATTTCACCATCATGACTGCGGCGATGGCCCCGACAGCGATACGTTTCAGCATGGATACTCCCCTTACGATGAACGCGGACCTCGTGGTGGACTCAGGCGGACTTGGCGCTGTCGGGCACCCAATAGAGGACCCGGCGCAGGACGACATCGACGGCCTGCCAGAGCAGCACGGCCATCAGGGCGAGGACGAAGAGGGCGGCGAAGCAGACGTCGGTCTGCACCCGCGCGTTGGCGTTCAGCATCACGTAGCCGAGGCCGCCCGAAGAGCCGACCCATTCGCCGACCACGGCGCCGATCGGCGCCACGGCAGCGGCGACCCGCAGGCCCGACCCGAAGGCGGGCAGCGCCGCCATCAGGCGGACATGGCGCATCTCGGCATAGGAGGAGGCGTTCATGGTCTTGGCGAGGTCGAGCCAGCCGGTCTCCGTCCGCCGCAAACCGTCGAAGAAGGAGGCGGCGACCGGGAAGAAGATGATCAGGATCGCCATCACCACCTTAGACAGCGTGCCGAAGCCGAACCACAGCACCAGCAGCGGCGCCATGGCGAAGACCGGGATCGACTGGCTGATCACCAGGACCGGCATCAGCCAGCGTTGCACCACCGGCGAGAAGACCATGAGCAGGGCGAGCACGGCGCCCAGCAGGAGCCCGAAGAACAGGCCGAGGGCGATCTCATAGGCGGTGACCAGCGTATGGTCGGTCAGATAGGCACGGCCCTTCCACAGCGCCTCGGCCACCGTCGGCGGCGAGGGCAGCATGTAGGACGGAATGCCGAGCAGGGTGACGCCCCACCAGACCAGGATCAGGCCGACGAAGATGACGGCGCCGCGGCCGCCGGTGGCCAAGCGCTGCAGGGTGCGGTCTTTCATTGCGCATGCTCCACGAAAAGGCGCAGCAGATGGCCCTGGCTCTTCAGCACGTTGGGATCGTCGGGGGCCCGCGGCGGCACGCCGGCCACCGTGATGGGGGCGCCGATGGTGGCCGGATGGCCCGAGAGCATCATCAGGTGATGGCCCAGGCGGCAGGCTTCCATCGGGTCGTGGGTGATCAGCAGCACGGTCTGCTCGGCCAGGAGTTCGGCCGCCAGGTCCTGGATCTTGGCCCGCGTGATGGCGTCGAGCGCCGAGAAGGGTTCGTCCATCAGGACGATCGGCCGGCGTTCGTAGAGCGTGCGGGCGATCGCCGCGCGCTGGCGCATACCGCCGGAAAGGGCGTTGGGCAGGGCCTTCCGCCTTCCGGCCAGGCCGACCCGTTCCAGCAGATGCTCGGCCCAGGCGAGATCGGGCTTCTCGTGCCGCAGGCGGGCGCCGAGGGTGACGTTCTCGATCACGTCGAGCCAGGGGAACAGAAGATCCTGCTGGCCCATATAGGCGATGCGCCCGGCGATCGGCCGCCCGTCCGTGCCGGCGACGGTGCCGGCGGTCGCGGTGGCGAGGCCGGCGATGATCTTGAGCAGGCTGCTCTTGCCGACGCCGCTCGAACCCAGCAGGGCGACGAATTCGCCACCCGGAATTTCGAAACTCAGGTCCTTGAAGACGACATGGGGACCGAATTGCAGGGTCAGGCCCTGAACGCTGATGCCAGGGGGCCTCGGGGCAGCTTCCGCCTCGGGCTGAGGCTTCATCTTCGGGATCACCTATCGGGCCTCCATGTATACACAGAACATCCGACTTAACGCAAACATCGTGCCAAGGATGCAATTTTGCGGGCGCGGCGAAAATTTCCAGGGCGACCGCCACCTAACGTCTTGTTGCTGGATTCCTGCGCGGTTCCGCAGCGCGATGTGATCAGTTTTTGTGCTTCGCCGCAGGCAGTTTGCCTTAAAATAATTCAAGGAAGCGTTGGCGACTGCGGTGCGTGTGTACACACAAGAGATGTGCGGCCGGTGAAGGCCGCACATCCGCGACGGTTCAGAGACGGGCGGCGACGCCCTTCAGCTCCGTATAGTCCTCGATCGCCGCGAAGCTCGACGCGCGGCCCCAGCCGGACTGCTTGTAACCGCCCATGGGCAGCGCCGGATCGAAGCAATTGTGGATGTTGATCCAGACGTTGCCGGCCCGGATCTTCTTCGCCATGCGATGGGCGGTGGCGAGGTCGCGGGTCCAGACGCTGGAAGCCAGGCCGAAGTCGGTGTCGTTGGCCATGGCCGCGATTTCGTCGAGGTCGTCGGTGTCGAAAGGCACGGCGCAGAGCACCGGGCCGAAGACTTCCTCGCGGTAGAGCGGGGTTTTCGTGCCGGTATTGGCCAGAATCGTCGGCTGCAGGAAATAGCCGGCGCCGTCGAGCGTGGCGCCGCCGGTCAGCAGTTCGGCGCCATCCGCCAGGCCCCGTTCGAGGTAACCGCTGACCCGGCTCAACTGCTCGGCCGAGACCAGCGGGCCGAGTTCCGTCTCGGCATTGAGGCCGTGGCCGATCCGCATCGTGGTGGCGCGGGCGATCAGGCCTTCCACCACCTTGTCGAAGACCTTCTTGTGGATCAGTACGCGCGAGCTTGCGGTGCAGACCTGGCCCGAACTCCAGAAAATGCCGCCCGCGATGCCGGGAATGGTGACGTCGAGATCGGCATCGGGGAAGACCACCGCCGGGTTCTTGCCGCCCAGTTCAAGCGTCACTTTCTTCAGGTTGCCGGCGGCCGCCTTGACGATCAGCTTGCCGGTCTCGGTCGAGCCGGTGAAGGAGATCTTGTCGACCTTGGGGTGGCTCGACAGGGCGGCACCCGCGACCTCGCCGAGGCCGGTGACGACATTGATCACGCCCGGCGGGAAGCCCGCTTCTTCGGCGAGCTGGCCGAGGCGGAGGGTGCTGAGCGGGGTCTGTTCCGCCGGCTTCAGGACGACGGTGCAGCCGGCCGCCAGCGCCGGCGCCATGCGCCAGACCGCGAGTTCGAGCGGATAATTCCAGGGCACGATGATGCCGGCGACGCCGATCGGCTGGCGCAGGCTGTAGGCGAACATTTCCCAAGGCGTCGAGGTGTTGAAGGTCTCGCCGTTGATCTTGGTGGTCCAGCCCGCCATGTAGCGCAGCATCACGCAGGAGCCCGGGATGTCGACGATGCGGCATTCGGTGATCGGGCGGCCGGTGTCATAGGCTTCGAGTTCGGCCAGTTCCTCGGCATTGGCTTCCAGGAGATCGGCCAGGCGCAGCATGATCTTGGCCCGTTCGGCGGCATCCATGGTTGGCCAGGGGCCGTGGTCGAAGGCTTTGCGCGCGGCCTCGACCGCGAGGTCGACGTCGGCCGCCTGGCCGGCCGGCACCTTGGCGATCACTTCCCCCATGCCCGGGTCGTAGACGTCGATCGTGCCGCCCGCGACGGCGTCGCACCAGCGCCCGCCGATCAGCAGGCGGTGCTGGCTCTTCACGAAATCGGCGACTTTTGGGCTGATGGCGGAAGGGGTCGGGAAAGCGATGGTCATGGCGATCTCCTCGAGGGTCGCGTGTATACAAGCGGAAATTTGTTCAGCAAGACTCGTGCCGTGACTCGGTTTAGGCGGCGTCGAGGCCCATCTGCCAGAAGTCGGTCTCCAGCCTTGTCGCGGTATTGAAGACGGATGAGAGCTGGACGAAACGGGCTTCGCCGCCGAAGCGCTCGCCGAGGTCGTTCAGCTTGGCGATGGCGGCCACCACGCTCGCCTCATATTCGGCGCTGTCGTAATTGAGCAGCCAGGCGCCGTAGGGGTTGCCCTCGATCACCGTGGCGGGATCGCTCATCAGGATCTTGCCGATCTCGGCATAGCCGGCGACGCAGGGCAGCAGGGCGCAGGTCAGTTCCAGGAGGTCGCCGGCCAAGCCGCAGTCGATCACGAAGCGCGTATAGGTCATGGTCTGCGGCGCTTCCGGCTCGGCCGCCATGGCCTCCTCGGTCAGGCCCCAGTCGGCGCAATAGGTCACGTGGAGCGGCGTTTCGAAGAGGATCGCCTCGAGGCCGGAGGCCGCCGCCCGGATGTCGCTCAAGGTCCGGCTCTTGTAAACCGAGAGGCCATAGGCGCGGGCGAAATGGATCAGGAACAGATAGTCCTGCGAGAGGAAGCGCTTGAAGCAGGCTTCGGGCAGGGTGCCGGCGCCCAATTGCTTGACGAAGGGATGGTTGACGTAACGCTGCCATTCGACCCCGGCGGCCGCGCGCAGGCGGCCGAACAGGCCCTGGTCGAAATCGATGGTTGCCATGGTTTTGTCCTTGTTGGTGCTTCTCTCACCACCGGCCTGCCTAGGCGCAGGTATACACGGTGGCGCTCAGGCACCAGCAAGGGGCGTGCCAAAGCCGCCGTCAACGATTCAGGCGGGCTTCCAGGTCCTCGTCCAGCTCGCCGGCATGCATCACGTGAAAGCGCATGGCGTGATAGGCGAGTTCGCCGTCGCTGCGCAGAATCGCCTGCACGAAGGTATCGTGCTCGCGGTGCGAGGTGACGATGCGGCTGTGCTGGCTCATGTATTCGGCGCGGGTATAGGGCACGATGCGGACGCGCATCTGCGAGATCGAATCGAGCAGCAATCCGTTCCCGGCGCTGAGGTGGATGTGGTGGTGCAATTCGCCGTTCTTGCGGTCGAAGGCCACCACGTCGTCGGCTTCGACGATCAGGCTCATTTCGCCGTGGATGGTGGCGAGGCGGGCGCGGTCGTCGTCACTCATGCGCTTGGCGGCGAAACGCGCCGCCGCCGCTTCCAGCTCGGCGATGACCTCCAGCGTCTCCTGCAGGCCGTTGTTGGCCGACTGGTCGACCACGATGGCGCCGCGCCGCGGCGTCACCTTCAGCATCCCCATGGCGGAGAGCTGGCGCAACGCTTCCCGCACCGGCGTGCGCGAGACCTGGTAGCGTTCGGCCAGTTCGATCTCTTCCAGGCGGGTGCCGGGTTGGATCTTCGCCTGGGTGATCTCTTCGAGCAGACGGGCCTGGATGATGCTGGCGAGCGTCGGTACCTTGCGCTTCTTCATGCGTGTCCTGGCCGTCGATTGCATCGAGCCCCCCTCGAACGCAGCAATGCCTAATCTCCGATTGTCGCAGCCGGCGCCGCCGCTGCAACCGGAAATCTCCCCCCCAGGGCGAAGCGGCGCAGGACATTGCCGGTGATGCGGGCGATGTCGTTGTCGTAATCCCGGTGCGACAGGCTGCCGGCCCAGGCGATCGAGCCGGTGCTGAACACGCCGCCGCCGGCCGGCGTCTCGTAGAAGACGAGATCGGCATGGACTTGCGGGCATTGGGTCGCGTCGAGCCCCGGGATGTTGATATACATCTCGCAGGTCGAGAGCATGTAGATGCTGGTGTGGTTCTCGGAGGTCGCCAGTATCAGGGCGTGTGGCGGCGTGCCCAGGGCATAGTCGGCGCGGTCCAGCTCGATG
>JAYSCC010000007.1:0-20332 GCA_041915065.1 Zavarzinia sp. | reverse complement strand
AATTCATATGCTATTGTGCACAATAATTGGCGGCGCCGGACGCGCCGTTCCGCCGCGAAGGAGAAGCCATGAGCGACCGCCGCCTGGGCATGATCACGCCCTCGTCCAACACCGTTCTGGAGCCCGTCTGTGCCGCCGTCACGGTGCCGCTCGACGGTGTCTCGGTCCATTTCGCCCGGGTCCCGGTCACCGAGATTTCCCTGAAGCCCCGCGCCCTCGGCCAGTTCGATCCAGCCCCCATGCTGGCCGCGGCGCGCCTGCTCGCCGATGCCAAGGTCGACGTGATCTGCTGGAACGGTACCTCGGCCGGCTGGCTCGGGCTCGACAGCGACCGCGCGCTGTGCCGGGCGATCACGGACGAGACCGGCATTCCGGCCACCACCTCGATGCTCGCCCTCGACGAGATCCTGGCG
The DNA here is from genome assembly GCA_041915065.1 of Zavarzinia sp. GTDB lineage: Bacteria > Pseudomonadota > Alphaproteobacteria > Zavarziniales > Zavarziniaceae > Zavarzinia. The sequence goes on along the minus strand of JAYSCC010000007.1, from coordinate 19,919 downwards.
GGCGCCGGGCACCGCCGGCTCGGCCTGGTGACGCCTTACGAGGACCCGGTCCAAGTGGCCATCGTCGCCGCCTTCGAGGGCCAGGGCATCGACTGCGCGGCCGAGGAACATTGCGGCCTGACCGTCAACCACGCCTTCGCCGGGATCGAGGCGGGCACCATCGAGGGCATGATCCGGCGCGTCGCCGCGGCCGGGCCCGATGCCGTCGCGGTCATCTGCACCAATATGAAGGCGGCCCCCCTGGTCGCCCGGCTGGAGGCGGAATTGGGCCTGCCGATCTATGATTCCGTGCTGACCGCGCTCTGGTCGTCGTTCCGCCTCGCCGGGGTGGCGACGGGCGTGAGCGGCTGGGGCCGCCTGCTCGCCGGCCGCTGAGGCTCGGCGGTTCAGACCAGCGCCGCCGCCTGGATCAGCCGGACGCCGGCGGCCGACAGGCGGCCCCGGGCGGCGGCGGCCGAACCCGCCAGGTCGATGGCCCGGCAGGCATCCTCGATCACCACGGCGCCGAAGCCTTCGCGCCGCGCATCCTCGGCCGACCAGGCGACGCAATAGTCGAAGGCGAGGCCGGCCAGGAAGACCCGCTGGATGCCCTTTTCGCGCAAGTAGGCGGTGAGGCCGGTCGGGGTCCGGCGATCGTTCTCGACGAAGGCGGAATAGGAATCGAGCGCGGGGTCGGAACCCTTGCGCAGCACCAGGTCGGCCTTGGCGGTATCGAGCCCGGGATGGAAGGCGGCGCCTTCCGTGTCCTGCACGCAGTGGTCCGGCCACAGGGTCTGCGGCCCATAGGCGACTTCGATCTGTTCGAAGGGCTGGCGGCCGGGGTGGGACGAGGCGAAGGAGAGATGGCCGGGCGGGTGCCAGTCCTGGGTCAGCACGACATGGGGAAAGGCATCCATCAGCCGGCCGACCGTGGCGACGATCTCGCCGCCGCCCGGCACCGCCAGCCGGCCGCCTTCGCAGAAGTCGTTCTGCACGTCGACCACCAGCAGGAGGTCGGTCTCCGGGTGGATTGCCAGCATCTGCCTGTCCCCGTCGTCGCCGATTGCATGATGCCGGCCCTCGCCGCGGCCGTCAAAGCGGGGATCGGCGGCGGCTTGACCGAGGTCAAGGCGTCCCCGGTGGCTTGGCCGTACCGTCGTTCCGCACAAAAAATAGGCAGGCACTGATGCCGGTCGGCGTCGAGGCCGCCGGCGCCACAGGTCGGCCAGCCAAGGGGAGAAAGCCATGTATCGTCACATTCTTCTATCCACCGATGGTTCGCCCCTGGCGACCAGCGCGGTCGAAAAGGGCCTGGATCTCGCCCGCGAGACCGGGGCGCAGGTCACCATCGTCACCGCGGCCGAACCCTTCCATCTGTTCTGGGCCGACAGCGACGAAATCGGCCGCAGCAAGGCGGAACACGACCGCCGGGCCCGCGAGGAAGCAGCCAGTATCCTGGCCGAGGTCGAAGCGAAGGCGAAGGCCGCCGGTGTCGCCTGCCGGGCCGTTCTGGTTGAAGGGCAGGAACCCTATCAGGCGATCATCGATGTCGCCGGCCAGGCGGGTTGCGACCTGATCGCCATGGCCTCCCACGGGCGGCGCGGCGTCGCCGCCGTGTTGCTGGGCAGCCAGACCAGCAAGGTGCTGACCCATTCGAAACTGCCCGTGCTCGTCTACCGGTGACCGCGACGAGGGGGCATTTCCAACCTCCTCTTGACGGGCGGGCCAAAGCGGTATTGAAATAAGGAAACTTATTGGTACCGTTATTGGGCGACGACCCGGGCGTGGGACTGCCGATCGCTGCAGGACGGCCGGCGCCATCGCTCGTCGCTGCCGGGTGAGCTTCATGTCGGTCAAGACCATCGCCGTTTTCCTGGATGCCACGCCCGCCGGGGCCGCGCGTCTCGCCTATGCGGCCGCCCTGGCCGAAGCGCAGCAGGCGCGCCTGGTCGGCCTGCTGGTCCTGCCCGCCTTCGAAACCGACGATCCGGCGGAAGCCATGGCGATCGGCCGGGCCGCGATCGACGGCCTGATCCGCCGCCAGGACACCCGCGAGCAAGCCGCCGCGGACGAGGCGCGGCAGGCGCTGGAAGCGCAATGCGCCAAGTTGGGCGTGCCCCATGAATGCCGGGTCCTGCGCGAGAGCGTCTCGCTCGCCGAGGTGCGCCATCATGTCCTTCATGCCGATCTGGTGGTGGTCGGCGCCGGCCGCCTGAACGGCCTGCCGGCGGGCGGTGCCGCCGATGTCTTCCTGATGTCGACCGGGATTCCCGTCCTGCGGGTGCCGGACGGTTGGCGGGCGGAGGCGCCGCGCCGCGTCCTGCTCGGCTGGAACGCCAGCGCCGCCGCCCGGCGTGCGGTGACCGACGGCCTGCCGCTGCTGCGCGCGGCCGAACTGGTGACCGTGCTGGTGGTCGATGCCGAGAAGCGCGACTACCACGGCGAAGAGCCGGGCGCCGATCTCGCCACCTTCCTCGGCCGTCACGGTGTGACCGCCGACGTACTGCGCCTCGGCACCGACGGGGCCAAGGTGGCGGAGGTAATCGCCGATGCCGCGGTGGCGCTTCGTGCCGATCTGATCGCGCTCGGCGCCTATGGCCGCGGCCGGATGACCGAAGTGATGTTCGGCGGCGTCACCCGCTCGCTGATCCGCTCGTGCCCGGTGCCGCTGCTGATCGCCCATTGAGCGATCCGGCCCGGCCGATGCCGAGGCCGGGCCCCATGACCGCCAGGACGCGCTCGATCCGCCCGGTCAAAACCCCATCGGCCAGGACACCCTCCGGCAGCGCCTCGATACAGCCGACCAAGGACAGCAGCAAGGTTTCGCAGAAGACGGCACCGAAGAGGAAATTGGCCGTCTCCAGCGGGTCCTCGACGGCGAGCCCGTGGCGCTTCGCCAGGACGGCGACATTGTCGGCCAGGACCGCCTGGGCACGTGCCACGCCTTGCTCGTAATAGGCGCGGGCGAGCTCCGGCACCTTGGCCGATTCGGCGATGACGAGGCGGATCACCGCGAGCTGGGTCGGCGCCAGCACGAATTCGCCCATGCGGGTCAGCATGGCGGCCAGGTCTCCGGCTGCGCTGCCCCCGGGCGGTGGCGGCGCGAAGGAGGGCGGGAAACTGTGCTGGGCCAGGATCATGGCCGAAAACAGCGCTTCCTTGGTCTCGAAACTCTCGTAGACGGTGCGTTTCGACATGCCGCTGGCCCGGGCGATGTCCAGCATCGAGGTCGCGCCATAGCCCCGGGCCAGGAACAGGGCCTCGGCCGCGGCGACGATGATCGCGCGGCGTTCCTCGCGGGACAGGACCCGGGGCCGTCCCGGACCCCGGGCGGGCTGATCGGGCATGGCGTCCCCCTTGCTGGCTGCTCGCTGTCCCGTCCCAGCATAGCGGGAAAGCGCCGCCGTGGATGCCCCCACCGTCAACCCTCGGGCGCGCCGAACTGGGACTGGTAGAGTTGCCAGTAGCGGCCGCGCCGCGCCATCAGGGCGGCATGGTCGCCCGCTTCCCGGATGTTGCCGTCTTCCATATAGAGGATCAGGTCGGCATCGCGGATGGTCGACAGGCGGTGGGCGATAACGAAACTGGTGCGCCCTTCACGGAGCCGGGCCATGGCGCGCTGGACCAGGAGTTCGGTTCTGGTGTCGACCGAGCTGGTCGCCTCGTCCAGGATCAGCACACTCGGGCGGGCGACGAAGGCGCGGGCGATGGTCAGGAGCTGCTTCTGGCCGGTGCTGAGCACGCCGCCGGTCTCGTCCACCAGCGTGTCGTAGTCCGCCGGCAGCTTGCGCACGAAACCGTCGACATGGCAGGCGCGGGCGGCTTCCAGGATCTCCGCCTCGCCGGCGCCGTCCTTGCCGTAGGCGATGTTCTCGCGGATGGTGCCGCTGAACAGCCAGGAATCCTGCAACACCATGCCGAAATGGCGGCGCAGGTCCGCCCGCGTCAGCTCGCGGGTGTCGACGCCGTCGAGGAGGATGGCGCCGCCATCGATCTCGTAGAAACGCATCAGCAGGTTGACCAGCGTGGTCTTGCCCGCCCCGGTCGGGCCGACCACGGCGACCGTCTGGCCCGGCTTCGCTTCCAGGCTGACGTCTTCGAACAGCGGCCGTCCGGGTTCGTAGCGGAAGGTCACATGGTCGAAGACGACATGGCCTTGCGGCGCCGCCAGGATGGCCGGCGCCGTCGTGTCCGGGCCCATCTCGGGCGCGTCGAGCAGTTCGAACACCCGCTCCGCCGAGGCGGAGGCCGATTGCAGCACCGAGGCGGCCCCGGCGATCTGGCCGACCGGCTGGTTGATCTGGCGGATATATTGGATGAAGGACTGCAGCACGCCGATCGACAGGCCGCCCGCCAGGATCAGCAGGGCACCGCCCGCCACCACCGCAACAAAGCCGAGCTGGCCGACGAAGAGCATCACCGGCTGGATGATGCCGGACAGGAATTGCGCCTTGAAGGCGCTGGCCCGCAGCGCCTCGTTGTCGTCCTCGAAGGCGGCCCGCGCCCGCTCGCGGTGGCCGAACACCTTCATCAGGGTGTGGCCGCTGTAATCTTCCTCGACATCGGCGTTGAGCGCGCCGGTGCGCCGCCATTGCTCGACGAAATGGGGCCGGGAGCGGGCGGCGATCAGGCGCGACAGCAGGACCGAGAGGACGAGGGAGGCGACCGCGATCCCGGCCAGCGTGGGCGACAGCACGAACATCATGGTCAGCACGGCGGCCAGTTGCAGCGCCGACATCAGAAGCTGGCTCAGGAGCTGTTGAAGGCTCTGGCTCACGTTGTCGATGTCGTTGGTGATCCGGCTCAGCACTTCGCCGTGGGGCTGGCGGTCGAACCAGGAGAGCGGCAGGCGGGCCAGTTTCAGGGCCGCCTGGTCGCGCAGGTTGCGGCTCAGCGCCTGCACGATCGCATTGCTGAGCCAGGCCTGCACGATATTGAGCAGAACCCCGGCGAGCAGCATGCCGGCGGCGAGGCCGAGGTGCCGGATCAGCACGGACAAATCGACCGGTGTGCCTGCGCCGACAGCGCCGACCACATAATCGGTCGCCCGGCCGAGCTGCCAGGGTACCAGGCTCGACCCCGCGACGCTGGCGACGGTGCAGGCCAGCGTCGCAGCGATGGCGATCGGATGCGCGCCGATCAGGCCGAACAGGCGGCGCAGGGTACCCTTCAGGTCGCGCGCCCGGGCGACCGAGCCGAGGCCCGGCATGCCGCCCCGGGGACCGGCCATCGGCGGCGGGGCGGGCGGCGGCGTCGTGCCGGCGGAAAGGTCGCGGCCGGCCATGTCAGCCCTCCTCCGCATGTTGGGAGGCGACGATCTCGCGGTAGGCGGCACTGTCGCGCAGCAGGCTCTCGTGGCTGCCGGCGGCGGCGACCCGGCCCTGGTCGAGCAGCAGGATCAGGTCGGCATGGCGAAGGCTGCTCACCCGCTGGCCGACGATCAGCACCGCGGCCTGGCCGAGGTGGCCGGGCAGGGCGGCGCGCAGGCGGGCGTCGGTCGCATAGTCGAGGGCGGAGAAACTGTCGTCGAAGAGATAGAGCGGGGCGCGCCTGACCAGGGCGCGGGCGATCGCCAGGCGCTGGCGCTGTCCGCCGGAGAAATTGCCGCCGCCCTGGGCGACCGGCGCCGCCAAGCCGAGCGGCAGGCCGGCGACGAAATCACGGGCCTGGGCGACCTCGAGCGCCTGCCACAGCTCGTCGTCGCTCGCCTCTGCCCGGCCGTAGCGGAGCGTGTCGGCGACCGTGCCGGAAAACAGGAAACTCTCCTGCGGCACGAAGCCGATCAGCGACCACAGGGTGGCCAGCGGCAACGCCCTGATGTCGATGCCGTTGACCAGGATTTCGCCCGCGGTGACGTCGAACAGGCGGGCGATCAGGTTGACGATCGTGGTCTTGCCCGAGCCGGTGGCCCCGATCACGGCGACCGTCTGGCCCGGCGCCAAGTGGAAGCTGACATCGTCCAGCACCGGCCGTTCCGCCCCCGGATAGGCGAGGCCGACATGGCGGAATTCGATCTCGACCCCGCCACCGGGCAGCACCGGCAGGACCCCGGGGGCCGCCGGCTCGACGATCCCGGGCGCGCTCAGCAGGACGTCGCGGATACGGCCGGCGCTGACCAGGGCGCGCGGCGCCATCACGATCAGCATCGAGGCGATCATGACCGAGATCAGGATCTGCATGATATAGGCGAGGAAGGCGACCAGGGCGCCCACTTCGAGGGTGCCGGCCGCGATCCGCCGCGCCGCGAACCAGACTAGCGCGATGGTCGAGAGATGCATCACCAGATGGGCGAGCGGCATGTTGAGCGCCATGATCCGCCCGACCCGCCGCGCCGTCAGGGTGAGGGCGTCGTTGGCCCCGGCGAAACGCGCGTGTTCCCAATCGTCGCGCACGAAGGCGCGGATGACCCGGAGCCCCAGGATCTGTTCCCGCACGATCTGGTTGATGCGGTCGATCTGGCCCTGCATCCGCCCGAACAAGGGCAGCGCCGCGCCCAGCAGCACGCCGACGATGACGGCGAGCGCCGGCACGCTGACCACCAGGATGTCGGACAGGCCGGCGTCCTGGCGGATCGCCATGACGATGCCGCCGATGCCCATGATGGGGGCCGTGGTGACGGTGGTCAGGACCATGACCAGGAAGCTCTGGACCTGGAGCACGTCGTTGGTGCTGCGGGTGATCAGCGAAGCCGTGCCGAAGCGCCGCATCTCGTGCAGGGAGAAATCCTGCACCCGGGCGAACACGGCGGAGCGGAGGTCGCGGCCGAAACCCATGGCGATCTGGGCGCCGATCCAGGCGGCCGTGACCGAAAACAGGATCTGCACCAAGGCGGCCAGCAGCATCAGGCTCCCGGTGCGGAGGACATAGGGGCCGTCGTGGCGCAGGATGCCGAGGTCGATCACATGGGCGCTCAGGGTCGGCAGGGTCAGGGCGGCCAGCGCCTGCACCACCTGGCAGAGCAGCAGCAGGACGAGGGCACCCCGATAGGGCGCCCACAGGCGCCACCACAGGGCGAGGCGGCCCTCCGCCACCGCCGTGATCACCGCCATGGCAGGCTGCTGTTGCGCGGCGTGGTCGGCGGGCGGATCGCGAGGCTTCTCAAGGCGGGCTCCGAGGGGCGGCCGGGGGCGGGAGATGGAACGGCCCCGCCCATATTATCCTGCCCGCAGCGGAATGCGACCGCCGGCCTCAGCCCGCATCGCTCTCCTCGGCGCGGACCAGGCGATAACCGATGCCGGGTTCGGTCAGGATATAGCGCGGCCGTGCCGGGTCGGGTTCCAGCTTGTCGCGCAGGTGGCCGATGTAGACCCAGAGGTATTGGGTCTGTTCTTCCTGCGCCGGGCCCCAGACCTTGAGCAGGATCTGGCGGTGTGTCAGCACCTTGCCGGCATCCATCACCAGGACCCGCAGCACATCCCATTCGCGCCTGGACAGTTTCACCGCCTGGCCGTTCACCGTGGCGCTGCGGGCGGCGGCGTCGATCCGCAGGTTCTCGCTCTCGAACACGGGATCGGGCGTGCTCTGTGCCCGGTGGCGCAGGGCGGCGCGCAGCCGCGCCAACAGCTCGGCGGTGCCGAAGGGCTTGGTCACATAGTCGTCGGCGCCGAGGTCGAGGGCCTTCACCTTGGCCGCCTCGTCGCCCCGGGCGGAGAGGATCACCACCGGGACCGGGGACCAGGCGCGCAGCTCGCGCAGGACCTCGATGCCGTCGCGGTCCGGCAGGCCGAGGTCGAGGAGCAGGAGATCCGGCCGCTCGGCCCCTAAGCGGCGCAGGGCATCCGCCCCCGTCGCCGCTTCCAGCACCCGGTAGCCGTGGGCTTCGAGCACGGTGCGCAGCGTGCGGCGGATCGGCGCCTCGTCGTCGACCACCAGGATCGCGGGTTCAGTCATCGGCCGGCACTTCCGGCAAGGCTTCGATCGGCAGGGCGAAGCGAAGCGTGGTGCCGATACCGCCGGGGCCGGGTGCCGCATCGATCCGCCCGCCATGGGCTTCGACGAAACCCTTGCAAATGGCGAGGCCGAGGCCGGTGCCCGCGACCTGCCGGTCGCCCGCCCGCACGCGGTAGAATTTGTCGAACACCAGCTCCCGCTCGGCTTCCGGAATGCCGCTGCCCTGGTCGGTCACCGCGGTCTCGATGAAATTGCCGGCGCGGGTGACGGCGACCGTGATCAGGCTCGCCTCGGGCGAATATTTACGGGCGTTGTCGATCAGGTTGATCAGCACCTGCTCGATCAGCGCATGGTCGAGGCGGAGCGGCGGCAGTCCGGGTTCGATTTCGATCGCCACCTTGTGATGGCGGAGGATCTGGCCGGCACGGCGGAAGGCGGTGCCCACCACGTCGGCCATCGAGGTCCAGTCGCGCTTGAGGTCGAGGACGCCGGCCTCCAGCCGCGTCATGTCCAGGAGATTGCCGACGAAGCGGTTCAGCCGCTCGCCCTCTTCCTCCACCGTCGCCAGCAGTTCGTCGCGTGCCAGCGGTTCCAGCTTGTCGTGGTCGCGGCGGAGCGTGGTCGCCGCCGCCAGGATCGAGGCGAGGGGGGTGCGCAAATCATGGCTGATCGAGGCGAAGAGGAGGGACCGCAGGTGTTCCGATTGCGCCTTCACGCTCGCCTCGTCCAATTCGTCGACCAGGGCGACGCGCTCGATCGCCACCGCCGCCTGGTCGCACAGGGCGTCCACCAGGCGCCGTGTGTCGGCCGAGAGGGCGCGCCCCGGCTCCTCCCCCTCGATGCCGATCACGGCGACCGGGCCGGAAGCGGTCTGCAGCGGCAGGAACAGGCGCTCGGCCCCGGGCAGCGTGTCGGCCCCCTTGCCGGCGGGACGGCCGTGATCCCACGACCATTGCGCCGCCGCGCGTTCCGCATGGGTCAGGTGGTCGTCCGGCGGATAGCCGGAGCGGATGGCGAGCGAGCCGGCCTCGTCCGGCAGCAGGATCACCACCTTGACCTTCAGCATCATGGCGAGCTGATAGACGACGGCCCAAAGGAGGTCGTCGAGGGCCCTGACCCCGGCCAGCTTCCGCGCGAAGGAATAAAGGGCGGAAGCCGCGGCCTCGCGCCGCCTGGCCGTCTCGGCCAGCAGCCGGCTCCGGGCGGCGAGGCCCGACAGCAGCACGGCGACGCCGAGAAAGACGAAGAGGGTGACGATATTGGCCGGGTCCGCCACCGTGAAACGGTAGAGCGGCGGCATGAAGAAGAAATTGAAGGCGAGCGTCGCCAGTACCGCCGTCGTCAGCGAGGGCAGCAGGCCGAAATTGAGGGCGGCGGCGATCACCGCGGCGATGAAGACGAGCGACAGGGTCGAATTGGAATTCTCGCTCACCCCGGCGGCCAGATGGGCGGCGCCGGTGACGGCGGCGACCATCAGCGCGCTCCAGGCATAGGGCCGAGGGTCGATCGCCCGGCGCTCCCTGGGCTTGGGCGCCGCCGGTTTCTCTCCCGCTTCGAGGTCGGGCAGGACATGGATCTCGATCGGGCCGGCGATGCGCAGCAGGCGCGTGACCGGCGAGGCGGAGAACAGGGCCTTCCAGCGGCTGCGCTGCGATTGGCCGATGACGATGCGCGTCACATTGCGCTCGGCCGCGGCGGCGATCAGCGCTTCCGCCGCATCGGTGCCGGGAAGCGACAGGGCCTCGGCACCCAGTTGCTCGGCCAGGCGGAGTGTTTCGGCCAGGCGGTCGCGCGCGGTGTCGTCCAGTCGCTCGCTGCCCGGCGTCTCGATATGGACGGCGAACCAGCGGGCGTGCAGCCGTTCGGCGATCCGGGCCGCGGCGCGCACCAGGCGGGCGGAGGACGGGCTCGGCCCGACGCAGACCATGAGCCGCTCGCCCACCGGCCAGGGCCCGGCGATGGCATGGGCCCGCATGTAATGGACCATCTGGTCGTCGACGCGCGCGGCGGCTTGGCGGAGCGCCAGCTCGCGGAGCGCGGTCAGATTGCCGGGCGAGAAGAAATGGCGGACGGCCCGGCTGGCCTGGTCGCCGAGATAGACCTTGCCCTCGCGCAGCCGCTTCAGCAGGTCTTCCGGTGTCAGGTCCACGAGTTCGATCTGGTCCGCCTTTTCGAGCACGCTGTCGGGCAGGGTCTCGCGCACCCGGATCCGCGTGATCTGGGCGATCACGTCGTTCAGGCTCTCCAGGTGCTGGATGTTGACCGTGGTATAGACGTCGATCCCGGCCGCGATCAGTTCCTGGACGTCCTGGTAACGCTTGGGGTGGCGCGATCCCGGCACGTTGGTATGGGCCAGTTCGTCCACCAGGACGAGCTGTGGGCGCCGGGCGAGGACGGCGTCCAGGTCCATTTCGTCCATCAGGCGGCCGCGGTAATCGACTTGGCGCCGCGCCACCACTTCGAGATCGGCGAGCTGGGCCAGGGTCTCGCGCCGCCCGTGGGTCTCGACCACGCCGACGACGACGTCGATGCCCTCGCGGCGGCGGGCGTGGCCCGCCTCCAGCATGGCGTAGGTCTTGCCGACGCCGGGAGCGGCGCCGAGGAAGACTTTCAGCTTGCCGCGCAGCGAAGCCGCCGCGTCGGCGAGCAGGGCTTCCGGGGCCGGGCGGGCGTCTTCGTCCTGCAAGATGGGCTCCTGGAATCAGGGGGCCATCTTATCAAGGGCGAGGTTGAGCTGCAGCACATTGACACGTGGCTCGCCCAGCACGCCGAATTGCCGGCCCTGGATATGGGCGGCGATCAGGGCGCGCACCCGGGCCTGGTCCAGGCCACGGGCATGGGCCACCCGGGCGGCCTGGAAATAGGCCGCGGCCGGCGAAATATCGGGATCGAGGCCGGAGCCCGAAGTGGTGACGAGATCGACCGGGATCGGCCCCTCGGCATCGGCCCGAAGGGCGTCGACGCCCTGTTTCACGCGGTCCATCAGCGGCTTCGAGGTCGGTCCCAGGTTGGAACCCGAGGAGGCCGCGGCATCCCAGCCGCTGGCACCAGCGGCCGAGGGGCGGGAATGGAAATAGCCGGCACCGGTGAAGCCCTGGCCGATCAGGCGCGAGCCGATCACCTGCCCCTTGGCGTCGGCCAGCAGGCTGCCGTGGGCCTGCTCGGGGAAGGCCACCCCGGCGATGCCGGTGACCAGGGCGGGATAGAGGGCGCCGGTGATCGCGGTCAGGGCCACGACCAGCACGAGGGCGGGACGAAGGATCGAGAGCATGAAAACCTCCTTGCTCAAGCGAGGCCGAGGGCGCTGACCAGAAGGTCGATCGCCTTGATCCCGGCAAAGGGCAGCAACACGCCGCCAAGGCCGTAGACGGCCAGATTGCGCCGGAGCAGCGAGGCCGCCCCGACCGCCCGGTAGCGCACGCCGCGGAGCGCCAGCGGGATCAATGCGATGATGATCAGCGCATTGAAGATGATGGCCGAGAGCACGGCACTCTCGGGCGTAGCCAGGCCCATGACGTTGAGGGCGCCGAGCTGGGGATAGGTCGCCGCGAACATCGCCGGGATGATGGCGAAATATTTGGCGACGTCGTTGGCGATCGAGAAGGTGGTCAGGCTGCCGCGGGTCATCAGCATCTGTTTGCCGATGCCGACGATCTCGATGAGCTTGGTCGGGTCGCTGTCGAGGTCGACCATATTGCCGGCCTCGCGCGCGGCCTGGGTGCCGGTGTTCATGGCCACACCGACATCGGCCTGGGCGAGGGCGGGGGCGTCGTTGGTGCCGTCGCCGCACATGGCGACCAGGCGGCCCTGGGCCTGCTCCTGTCGGATCAGCTCGAGCTTGTTCTCAGGGGTCGCCTGGGCCAGGAAGTCGTCGACGCCGGCTTCGGCCGCGATCGCGGCGGCGGTCAGGGCATTGTCGCCGGTGATCATCACGGTGCGGATGCCCATGGCGCGCAGTTCGGCGAAACGTTCGCGGATGCCGCCTTTCACCACGTCTTTGAGGTGGATGACGCCGAGCAGCTTGCCGTTCCGGGCGACGCCGAGCGGCGTGCCGCCGGAGCGCGCGATGCGCTCGACCGCGACCGACCATTCCTTGGGCACGGCAGTGCCCTCGACCAGGGCCTGGATGGCATCGACCGCGCCCTTGCGGATCGAAACCTCGCCATGATCGACGCCGCTCATCCGGGTCTGGGCGGTGAAGGGCACGAAGCGGGCGTGCAGCTCGCTCATCTCGTGCGCCCGGATGCCGTAATTCTCCTTGGCCAAGACGACGATCGAACGGCCTTCCGGCGTCTCGTCGCGGAGCGAGGCGAGCTGCGCCGCCGAGGCGAGGTCGAAGAGGTCGGTGCCCGGCATGGCGATGAATTCGGTCGCCACCCGGTTGCCCAGCGTGATCGTGCCGGTCTTGTCGAGGAGGAGGGTGTCGACGTCGCCCGCCGCTTCGACCGCGCGGCCGGAGGTGGCCAGCACGTTGAAGCGGATCAGCCGGTCCATGCCCGCGATGCCGATCGCCGACAGCAGCCCGCCGATGGTGGTCGGGATCAGGGTGATGAAGAGGGCGGCGAGCAACACGATCGAAACAGTGCCGCCGGCATAGAGGGCGAAGGGCTCGATCGTCACCGTGGCGATCACGAAGATGATGGTGAGGCCGGCGAGCAGGATCGAGAGCGCGATCTCGTTCGGCGTCTTCTGGCGCTTGGCGCCTTCGACCAGGGCGATCATGCGGTCCAGGAAAGTGTTGCCCGGGGCCGCGGTGATGCGGACCTTGATCTGGTCGGAGAGCACGCGGGTGCCGCCGGTGACGGCCGAACGGTCGCCGCCGGATTCGCGGATCACGGGGGCGGATTCGCCGGTGATCGCACTCTCGTCGACCGAGGCGATGCCTTCGATCACCTCGCCGTCGGAGGGGATGATGTCGCCCGCCTCGACCAACACCACGTCGCCGGCACGGAGCTTGGTACCGGGAATGCGCTCGACCGAGCCGTCGTCGGCGAGGCGCTTGGCCACCGTCTCGGAACGGGTGCGGCGGAGCGAATCCGCCTGCGCCTTGCCGCGCCCTTCGGCGACGGCTTCGGCGAAATTGGCGAACAGCACGGTGAACCAGAGCCAGGCGGCGATCTGGCCGCTGAAGCCGGCATGGCCGCCACCGGCGAGATCGCGCAGGAAGACCACGGTGACCAGCACCGAGACGACTTCCACCGTGAAGATCACCGGGTTCCGGATCAGCGTGCGCGGATCCAGTTTGCGGACACTGTCGCCCAGCGCCCGGACCACGATGGCGCCGTCCAGCATGGAACGGCCGCGGTTGTCGTGTGCAATGGACATGGGAGGTTCCTCAGAAGGTCTGGCCGGCGGCGAGGGCGAAATGCTCGACCACGGGGCCGAGGGCCAGGGCCGGCATGAATTCGAGCCCGCCGACGATCAGGATCACGCCGACCAGCAGGCCGACGAACAGGGGGGTATGGGTCGGGAAGGTGCCGGCCGAGGGCGGCAGGCGCTTCTTCGCGACCAGCGAGCCGGCGACGCCCAGCATCGGCACGATCATCAGGAAGCGGCCGATCAGCATGGTCAGGCCCAGCGTCAGGTTGAAGAAGGGCGTGTTGGCATTGAGCCCCGCAAACGCCGAGCCGTTGTTGGCGCCGGCCGAGGTATAGGCATAAAGGAACTCGGAAAAGCCGTGAGGGCCGGCATTGGCGAGGCTCTTCTGCGCTTCGGGCAGGATCGAGGCGATCGCCGTGAAACCGAGCATGGCGAGCGGCAGGACGAGGAGGGCCAGGAACGCCAGGCGTACCTCACGGCTCTCGATCTTCTTGCCGAGGTATTCGGGCGTGCGCCCGACCATTTGCCCTGCGATGAAGACCGCCAGCACGACGAAGAGCAGGATGCCGTAGAAGCCGGCGCCGACGCCGCCCACGACGATCTCGCCGAGCTGCATGTTGATCAGGGGCACCAGGCCGCCCAAGGGCATGAAGCTCGAGTGCATCGAATTGACGGCACCGCAGGAGGCATCGGTGGTCACGGTGGCGAAGAGGGCCGAATTGGCGATGCCGAAGCGGACCTCCTTGCCTTCCATGTTGCCGCCGTCGATGCCCATCGCGGTCATCAGCGGATTGCCGCCCGCTTCGGCCGAATAGGCGATGGCGACGCCGGCCAGGAACATGACGCCCATGGCGGCCAGGATGGCCCAGCCCTGGCGCTCGTCCTTCACCATCCGGCCGAAGGTATTGGTCAGGCCGGCGCCGATGGCGAAGATCGCCACCATCTGTAGGAGGTTCGAGAGGGGGGTCGGATTCTCGTAAGGGTGAGAGGCGTTGGCGTTGAAGAAGCCGCCGCCGTTGGTGCCCAGCATCTTGATCGCGACCTGGGACGCCACCGGTCCCTGGGCGATGGTCTGCTGCGCGCCTTCGACCGTGGTGGCCGCGGCATAGGGGTCGAGGTTCTGCGGCATGCCCTGCCAGACCAGCACCAGCGCGAGCACCAGCGCGATCGGCAGCAGGACATAGAGCGTGCAGCGGGTGAGATCGACCCAGAACGAGCCGAGTGATTTCACCGAGGCGCGCGAGAAGGCGCGGATGAAGGCGATGGCGAGTGCGATGCCGGTCGCCGCCGAGGTGAAATTATGGACCGTGAGGCCGACCATCTGGCTGAAATAGCTCATGGTCGCTTCGCCGCCGTAAGCCTGCCAATTGGTGTTGGTGGTGAAGCTGACGGCGGTGTTGAAGGCGAGGTCGGGTGGTACCGCCGGCAGGCCTTGCGGATTGAAGGGCAGGACGTCCTGGAAACGCAGCACCAGATAGGTGATCAGCAGGCCGCCCAGGTTGAAGGCGAGCATCGACAGGGCATAGGCGATCCAGCCCTGTTCCTGCTTTTCGGAAATGCCGGCGGCGCGATAGAGCAGGCGCTCGACCGGGCCGAAGACGGGAGAAAGAAACACGCGCTCGCCCGAAAACAGGCGGGCCATGTAACCCCCGAGGGGACGCACGAGCGCGAGCACGAGCACGCAGAAGATGGCAATCTGCAGCCAGCCGTTCTGGGTCATGTCAGAACCTTTCGGGCCTGATCAGGGCGATCACGAGATAGACGAGGAGGAAGGCGGCGACGACGCCGCCGAGGACGAAATCGGTTTCCATAACGGAAGGTCCTCAGAGCCTGTCGCAGGCATAGGCATAGGCGACGCAAACGCCGAAAAAGGCGAGCGTCACCCCGACGAAGAACAGATCCATGACCGGTCTCCTGGATTGAGGCCGGCAGGCTAGGTCGGGGCCGCCTAAAGACGCCCTATGAGATTGGGGGAAGGGGGCAGTGCTGGAGTTCCTGGCGCCGGCACGACGGCACTGAGACGATGCCCTTGGATCAATGCTCCGCTGGGCAAGCTCCCGCCGCTCACTTAGATTAGTGCGAACGTCACCATCGAACGATTGTCCTCCATGTCGATCGAACAGCTCCGGTTTTCGCGTCCGACAATCGTCGAAGCTATAGAAATCTTGAGTGAAATCCTGACCCACGCGCAGTTCTCATGGTTTCTTTTGCGGTGCGGTCCTGATCTAGGGCGCCTTGCGGGTGACGAGGTAACTCCGATTCCAAAGCGCCGCGTAAAACTGCTTCAGTGGTACGATGCACACCCTGGGCACATCTGCGACGACAGAAGCCCCTTGGGCGTGAAGCTCGTGCAAGAAGCGGTCATCGAGCTCGGTAGGCGGAGGATGCCGTACCTGACCGGGGCGGACGATCCTGACGAGCCGAAGCGAGAAGCCCTCGGCCGGGCGTTGGCTCGAGACGGTTACTCAATCGAGGGCGACGAGTTGCGCGCCATGTTGCCAGTCGATCTGGGTTTGCCGTCCGCGCGCGACGAGTTGATGTCATCGTTGGACAAACACGGCTTCACCGATGCTGTTGGGCATCTGAAGCAAGCACTGGATGCGCATACTGGTGCTCAGTGGGCGAGTGCAAATGCGCAGATGCGTTCGTTCGTCGATTCCCTGTTCGACACTATTGCCGAACGGCTGGATCCTTCAGCGTCCACGCTTCCATCAGGGCAACAGCGGCGCAGCAAACTCGCTGCTTTGAATTTCTTCGATCGGGACTTGAATGAGTGGAGTGACAATGGGGGCGGTTACATCAACGGCCTGACTAAGCGATTGCATCCACAAGGCGCTCACCCGGGCCTTTCCGATGCTGATGACAGCACATTCAGGCTCCACACCGTCCTGCTGGTGGCGCTCTTCTTCATGCGGCGTTTCGATCGGTTCGGTAGCGCCGCTAGACCTTAGTGCGCACTCAAAGCAGGTAAGTGGCTGGCACTGCCTGACCTGTTGAGGTGGTGCGGGCGGTCGGACTCGAACCGACATGTCCGTAAGGACGGCGGATTTTGAGTCCGCTGCGTCTACCATTCCGCCACGCCCGCGTGGCCTGACCGGCTGGGGCCGGTTGGCGAGGGTGGGATGATAGCGGCCGGCGGGCGGCGGTCAATGACCTTGGCGTGGTGGTATCTCACTGATATAGCCGTGGGACGGTCAGGGAGGCGCGATGGATCGGGTTGGTAAACAGCTCAAGGTGGTGTCGGCCCTCCTGGCCGCTTGCATGCTCTGGTCGGCCGCGGCACGGGCCGAGCCGCCGCTCTGGATCGTGCGCAGCGGCACTGCCACTGTCTATCTGTTCGGCACTGTGCACATGCTGCCGCATGACATCGTTTGGCGCACGCCCCGGCTCGACGACGCGCTGTCCAGCGCCGACGCTTTGTGGCTGGAAACCGATACCAGCGTCGGCTTGACAGCCTTTCTCTCCTTGATGCGCTACGGCCTGTCGCTGACCGAGCCGCTGTCGCGCCGCCTCGAGCCGGATGAAGCCGGTCGGCTGGCCGAAGCGGCCCGGCTCTGCGGGATCGAACCCGGCCTGCTCGACCATTTGAAGCCGTGGCTCGCCGCCTTGATTCTGTCCACGGCCCCAGCCCAGCGCGAAGGCTTCGATCCCAAGGCGGGCGTCGACGTCACCCTGGAAGCCGATGCGGCGCGGCTGGGCAAGCCGGTGCTCCGACTGGAGACGCAGACGGAACAGCTCCGGATCTTCGCCGATCTGCCGGAAGCCGAGCAGATGGATTTGCTGCGCGAGGCGATCGACGATGCTTGGAAAGCCCAGGGCCGGCAGGTCGCGGAGAATTACCGCGCGATCGCCGAAGCCTGGAGCGCCGGCGATCTCGATACCCTGTCCCAAATCGTGTCGGTCGACGAGCCGGATCGCGACAGTCCCTTCTACGACGCCTTGCTGCGGCGGCGGAACCAAGCCTGGGCGGACAAGATCCAGGGCCTGTTGAGCCAGGGCCGGGGCACCTCCTTCATCGCCGTCGGTGCCGGCCATCTGGTCGGCCCGGACAGTGTGCAGTCGATGCTGGCGCAGCTTGGCTTGCAGGCCGAAAGATACTAGGAACAATCGTTGCGATGCGGCATGGCGCCGCCTTCGAGGGTCCTGACAGATGGAGCAGTGGATCGCCGGAGTGATGGCCGATTTCGGCCACGCCGGCGTGTTCTGGCTGATGGTGGCGGAAAACCTGATTCCGCCCCTGCCGTCCGAGGTGATCATGCCGCTGGCAGGCTTCGCCGCGGCCAAGGGACAGCTCGACTTCGTCACCGTGGTGCTGCTGGCGATCGCCGGTACCACCCTCGGCAATCTGCCCTGGTATTTCGCGGCGCGTCGCCTGGGGGCCGAACGGCTGGCCGAGGTGACGGCGCGCCATGGCCGCTATCTCCTGCTGCGTCCGGCCAATGTCACCAATGCGGTTGCCTGGTTCGAGCGCTACGGCATTCTCTTCGTCTGTCTCGGGCGCCTGGTGCCGGGCCTGCGTGCCTTCGTTTCGGTGCCCGCCGGCCTCGCCGGCATGGGCGTCGTGCCCTTCGTTCTTTGGTCCGGCCTCGGCTCGGCCATCTGGGTCACCGGGCTCGCTTGGCTCGGTTTCGTGTTGCGGGAGCATTGGAACGTGATCGAACGGAATCTGGCGCCGGTGGGTGGCATCTTCTTCGCCACCTTGGCGCTGTTCTTCCTGGTCTGGGCGGGCCTTCGCCGGAGCCGCGCATCATGAGGCGGGGCCCGAACTACCGCCAGGGTGCGCTCCTGGTGCTCGCTGGTTCGGCGGCGCTGCTGGGCGGTGCCTTCGCCTTTCAGGTGTTCGGCGGGCTGGCGCCCTGCGAACTCTGCCTCTGGCAGCGTTGGGCCCATGGCGGCGCGATCGCCGGGGCCTCTATCGCGTTCCTGCTGCCGCGCCGACTCGGCTGGATCGGCCTCGGTCTCGGCGTGCTCGGTCTGCTCGCCTCGGCCGGGATCGCGGTCTTCCACGTCGGCGTGGAACAGACCTGGTGGCAGGGCCTGGCCTCCTGCGGCGGCTCAAGCGGTCCTGCGGCCAGCGTGGCCGACCTGTTGGCCCAGGTCGAGGCGGCGCCGGTGGTGCGCTGCGGCGATATCGCCTGGTCCTTCCTCGGCCTGTCGATGGCGGCCTGGAACGCCCTGGTTTCGGCCGCCCTGGCGCTCGCCGCCACCGTCGTCGGGCGCCGTCAGGCCTGATCGGCGGGCGCCTCGGCGCGGCTGCTGGGGACCAGGAAATGGCCGTGGGCGGTGGCGATCGGCCGCGCCGGGTCGTCCTGCCAGGCTTCGACCCGGACATTGGCGACACGCCGTCCGTGCTTGGCCACGATGGCGCGGGCGAAAGTATCGCGCGGCCGGCCGGAGCGCAGATAGTCGATCGTGATGTCGATCGTCTTCGGAATGCCTGGTTCGGCCATGTCGGCGATCAACTGGGCGATCGCGGTCATTTCCAGGAAGGCGCCGATGGTACCGCCGTGCAGGGCCGGCAGGCGCGGGTTGCCGATCAGATGTTCGGCATAGGGCATATGGGCGACGATGCGCCCGGCATCGTCCAGGGTCCCGGTGACGCCCAGGAAGCGGGCGAAGGGAATGGCCTCCATCAGGCGCTGCACGCCTTCGGCATCCATCGGCTGGGCGATCGGCAGGCGGCGCGCGTCAGCCATGATGGGCCTCCTTGTTCGGGGCGAGATGGCGGGGCGGCCCCGCGCGATTGGCGCCGACCATGAAGGTGGCGACCGAATGGGCGATGGCGTCGTCGCGTTCGCCGTGGTGGGCGAGGCCGCGCAGGAAGGCGATGCTGCGCGTCATGCGGTAGCATTCCGCCTCGACGATCACGGCGAGCCCGGGCTTGGCCGGCTTCAGATAATCGATCCGGAGATCGAGCGTGGCGACGCTGGTCATGGTGGTGAGCGCGCAGACGGTGGCGCTGCCGAAGGCATTGTCGATCAGGGCGGTGATGATGCCGCCGTGCAGGACGCCGGTCTCGGGATTGCCGACCAGGTCTTCCCGCCAGGGCAGGCGGAGCGTCGCGCGGGCCGGCCCGACCTCGACCACTTCCATGCCGACCGCCAAGGCGAAGGGAATGGTCGCGAGCAGCAGGTGCTTGTTCTCGCCGATCAGTTCGCCGATCGTCTTGGCCGGTTCGGCCTCGCCGCCGCCGCTCATGCCTCGGGCTCCTTCTTCTCGTCATGGTGGCGCGCATCGAGGATGCGCTGAAGGATCGTTTCCAGCTTCTCGAGGTCGCGGGTCTTGAAGTTGACTTCGGACTGCTGGAACGGGATCTCGATGTTGCGCTCACGGAAGCTGCGCTCGATCGCATACATGAGCTCGGTGCGCACCGTGAGCCCGTCCTCGATGTTGGCGATGAAGCAGCGCAGTTCGAAATCGAGCGAACTCGCACCGAAGTTCTGGAACAGGACGCGCGGCTTGGGAAAGGACAGCACGGCCTTGTGACCGGTCGCCAGTTCGAGCAGAACTTTCTCGACGTCCTGCGGCTCGGTGCCATAGGCGACGCCGACCGGAATGTCGATCCGGCCGAGCTTGTTACGCAGCGTATAGTTGACGATCGACTGCGAGATCAGCTCGCCGTTCGGCACGATCACGGTGGCGCGCTTGAAGGTCTCGATCTCGGTCGCGCGCACGTTGATCCGCTTCACCGTGCCCTCGGCGCCGCCGATCACCACCCAGTCGCCGACCTT